>JAATGO010000038.1 GCA_015654605.1 Betaproteobacteria bacterium | reverse complement strand
TAATGTTAGCGTTGCTGATGTTTCTGTTTCCCCATCAAACTGTGTCAGTGTATAGAAGATGGAGACGGATTGATTGACATCCTTGCTTACTACACTGTAAGGAATAGTCTTAGTTTGATCTTTACCAAGTGTATTATGGGTAACATCAAGAGGATAGAGCAGATTATTGGTGCTATCTTTCCAGTGTATGGTTAAAGAATCTCCTTCTTGCATATTGCTATAGGGATGAATGCGAACAGTGGCGCCGTTGGGAACCGTACCGAGATCTAAGGTGGCATTTGTGGCATCGGCTTGATCAATGACAGGAGCAGCAAGCGCTGAAGCGGTATTGGTAATGCGTAGTATCAGAGATGCTGATGTTTCTGTTCCCCTATCAAATCGTGTCAGTGTATAGAAGATAGTAACTGACTGGTTGAGATCCTTGCTTACTACACTGTAAGGAATGGTCGTGGTTTGATCTTTACCAAGCGTGTTATGGGTAACATCAAGAGGATAGAGCAGATCATTGGCATCATCTTTCCAGTGTACAGTCAGCGAATCTCCCTCCTGCATATTGTCATAGGGATGAATGCGAATAGTGGCCCCATTGGGAATGTTGGTGAGATTCAGCGTATCGTTTGTTGTATCTGCCTGATCCTCAACAGGTGCTGGAGGGATTTCTGCTTGAGCATCAAGACCAGAAGTGGGCGGGAGTGAAGATACGGAGTCAGACATAATATTTTTCCTATCATTGTAATCCGAATAATATTGATCAAGGGGATAAATTACTCTGGATGCATGACGCCATTTATTTAGCTCACCATACTATGGTGATCCATTGAGTCAATACTTGTTGTGTTTATTCATTATGGTTAGCTAATGTTCAAATCTAATTCCACTGATGAGGTTGTGGTGGTTTCTTCTTCGTGCATCACTTCATAAGTGATTTTTACGGTACCACCAGCATTAGCAGTTAAATATTGTGCAGGAATCGGGAAATAGATTGATTCACCAATAACGCTTTTACCTACCCAAATGCTATCGTCAATACTGCCATTAACGCTGCTGCCATTCCAGTGCATGGTGACGTTGTCATGTGCTTGTTTATTGAGGTAGGGTGCAATGACCACAGTAACGCCGTTTGGAAATTTTCTGGAATCAAGTGTGCTATCGGTTGTTTCTTGGATGCTTGGTTTGGGATAGTCGCTGTCGGTTGGCGTGTTGCCAGATAAATCGATGGTGACATGCGTGCTAGGAGAAATACCTTTTTGGGGTTGCGTGTTGACATTAATTATATAGGTAACAGTAGCGTGGGTATACGAAAGTTGAAGCATGTTTCTGATGAGCGCTTCCGTGATAGTGACGGGTATCGACATTGTTATGTCGTTGACTATACTTGGCTGGGACGGTGTATGGATTCCCCAGTAAACAGAGACTGTATCACCAACGGTAATATTGGGATAAGGGAGTACTGTGACGATAGCGCCAGCACTGATGTTGTTATTTGTAATCGTCATGGGATTTACTAATGGAGCAATATAGCCATTCGTGGGTTGCATAAAGATAGTTCCCGGTTGAGGAGAGTTGCTGTCGAGCATAGATCTCCTTTGTTGTTATTGATGAGATCGAAATATAGGAAGTCAATGCATACATAAAGAGGTACTTGGCTCTGATTATTACCTGTGTTGTTGGGCTTGCTAAGGCAATCCTTTGCAACAAAATGTAATGCGCCTATTTATTCATTTCCATAGAAAAACTTTTTGTTGTGCATTGATAAAATAGGCAGTCAGCACGGCTCAACATCAGAGCGTCACATCTTTGATGTGTATTGTGCAAGCGCGGTATACTTTACACGGCATATGTCGGAATGCGATCCTGATCGTGTCGTTATTATGTCAATTAAGATTTTTTACAGAATGTTGCATACAAGAGGGCTTCCCTTTGGGGCAATATAAGAAACCAATAAAAATTCTGAGGGGGAGAATATGAAAAAAGAATCTGTCGTTGAGAAGGCTCATGTGTCGGTATCTGCGGTTGATCAGACCAATGTAGTGGTAACTGACCAGACAATAGTACGCGCTGCTATACATCCAGGGATTGGCATAGCGCGAGTAGGGGATAGCCAAGATTTTCTTATTGGCCCAGAACTTGTGAAATCTCCTCTTATGCCGCCAAATGAAACACGTGATACCTGTGGCCGAATCAAGCGTCAAGCCGCACGATTTCGTCTCTATGGGTATAACGCTGCGGGCGAGGTGGTTTCAGAATTGACTCCCGATAATGCGGCCATTACATGGAAAGTATCCTTGGCAAACACCAAGGCGCAATGGTTCAAGTTCGACATGGCGCTTGACATTCCTGAAGCAGTAGGGTCGAGTGTCAATTTGCGTAATGCAGACATCGTTGGTCCTGCCAGGTCGCAATTAGCTATTACTCCAAAAGAAGCTTATATTGTGGGGAAAAATTCAGTTGGACAGGACGGAAGTACCATGAAAGGGACATTCAAGGGAGTGGATGTTTTCCTTGGAGAGTTACGTACTGATGAGGCAGGGCGTCTACTGGTATTGGGAGGGAATGGTGTTTCTGCTTCACCTAGTAATAAGCCATTATTAGATCCAAATGATCCTTCCTGCTTTAATAATTCATTAGACTGGTATGACGATGTATCAGACGGACCAGTGAACGCATCGGTCAGGGTCAATGATAATGTTATTCCAGTAGATCCTGCATGGGTCATTGTGGCACCTCCTAATTTTGCTCCGGATATTTTAAGTGTGCGTACACTGTATGATGTTATATATGAGACTCATATTGAAGCGGGTCAATTACCATTTCCTGAGAAAGTGTCATTTACAGAGCATATATTGCCGACATTGCGTGCACTGAGTAACCTGCAATGGGTGAATAAAAGTTTTTCTACAATGTTTGGTCGGACTTCTCCTTCCTATGATTTTAATGATCCAGATGTTATCGCCAAGCTTGCACAAACCCCTGACCCAACAGGAGTAGGCGATACTTATGAGGAGCTGCGACGTGGTATTTTGCATCAGTTCCATTCTCCCTATGCAGAATATGACGAGAAATTCAAATGGCCACTCATTTACGGTGATGTCTATGCCACTGGTTATGTGAGTACGCGCACTGGGTTGGCCTTGTCAGAAATGCGCTACACACTGTTTAAACGTTGGGTTGATGGGGATTTTGTCAACGATTTGGATAGTAATGCAGTAGCGCCTACTACTCTTGATGACGTGCCCTTAGCAGATCAACCTGATATGTTGACGAAAGCGGCATTAACTTTCTGTGTAGCAGACGCGTTCCATCCAGGTTGTGAGGCCACGTGGCCTATGCGTCATGCTTCTTTGTATCGCGCGCCATTTCGGATCAGAATGCGGGACGCTAATACGCCTGCCCCGGATTATGGTACTACGCTTACCCCACAAATAGCATTGGCGCCAGGGGGGCCATTGTATGGGCAAGGGCCAGGAGATGTGACACGGTGGATGGCAGTACCATGGCAGGGAGATACTGCACGCTGCCGTTCCGGTTACGATATTGAATTTGACCCTTATTTACCGACATTTTGGCCTGCCCGGGTGCCTAACCATGTATTGACCGAAGAGGACTATGAGATTGTACTCGATACGAAGCGTTCATTGGCAGACCGTCAGGCTGCTTTTAATAGACGTTCATTCTGGCTCAGGGTGTTGCTGGAGCGGGGTGAGGCAGAGGTAGTCATGGCGGGAATGGTGAAGGACTTCGGGAAAATGGGAATCGTAGAGTCACGTCCTGGTGTGGAAAATGACCCGAATTTTCCAGCCGTGATGTTTGTTGAATCCTTGGGCGTGAATAACACTTCTACATTTGCGAATCTTGCGCGCAGTCTGGCGAAGGTAGTACCAGTAGGAGCTTTGCAGCAGGCGGGATGGAAGAGCAAGGAACAGCTACAGGTATTTCGCCAATCGTTTAACAAAAACAGATAATAAAGATGCTAGACGTTCTAGTCATAGGTGGTGGCCCGGCAGGAGCAGCAGCTGCAAAAACGGTAGCGTTAAGTGGTTTACGTGTCATGCTGGTGGATGACGTGGTAGAGCATAAGCCTAAGGTGGGAGAGAGTTTGCCTGGTGCGGCCAAGCCACTATTGCACACTTTAGGACTGTGGCCTTGGATGATGCGTAGTGGGCCACTTCCTAATGTCGGGAATCTTTCTGCATGGGGCGGTATAGATGGGGTCTCGACAGATTTTATTGCCGATCCATATGGGGCGGGTTGGCATCTTGATCGTCCTCGATTTGATCATTATCTGCGGGAGGCGGCGGTAGAGGCGGGGGCATATTGGCGTAATGTGCGGTTACAGGATATACAACGCATAGACGCTGGTTGGAAAATCATGTTGAGCAATGACATTGTGGAAGCACGTTGGGTAATTGATGCCAGTGGAAGAGTGGGAGTGTTGGCACGTTGCTTGGGGCTTGAGCGCAATCGTGATGAGCCATTGGCAGCGGTATATGCCTGGGGTACAAATACTGCAACGGAAGAGCGCACTGTGATTGAAGCCGTTGCATGCGGCTGGTGGTATAGTGCACCTGTGCCATCAGGTAAACGGATTGTTGCATTACATGTTGAGCCACGACAGGCAGCAAGACTATTGCGACATCGGAATGGTTGGGGTGAACAGTTAGCGCAGACACAATATATTCGCAAACTTTGTCACCTGGATACTACCTGGAGTCGACCACAAGGGACTGATGCGGCGGGTATCAGATTACAGCAAGTGTATGGAGAAAACTGGTTGGCGGTTGGTGATGCGGCACTAGCTTTTGAACCGCTTTCCTCGCAGGGAATGTTTCATGCGTTGTATACGGGTTGGCGTGGAGCACAAGCCGTGATTCACACCCTCAAAAATGGTGATGTTTCT
>JAATGO010000381.1 GCA_015654605.1 Betaproteobacteria bacterium | reverse complement strand
CTAGCGTTGGTCTGGTACAATGCGCCACCGGAAAATAGAAAGAGGTCACTATGAGCTGGCTTGAGAAATTACTTCCTCCCCAGATTCAGCGCAGCGATTCTGCCAGTCGGAAGTCAATACCAGAAGGTCTATGGGTAAAATGCCCATCTTGTGAGGCTGTACTCTACCGCACTGATCTGGAAACTAATCTGCATGTTTGTCCAAAATGCAACCATCACATGCGCATCCGCGCCCGGGCGCGTCTGGATGCTCTGCTGGATGAAGGAGGCCGCTTTGAAATTGGCCAAGAAACATTGCCAATTGATACATTGAAATTTAAAGATAGCAAGAAATACCCTGATCGCTTGAAAGATGCGCTTGAGGCTACTGGTGAAACTGATGCCATGGTTGTCATGGGCGGAGCTATTATGACTTTGCCAGTGGTAGTAGCCTGTTTTGAGTTTGAGTTTATGGGTGGTTCCATGGGATCAGTGGTTGGTGAACGCTTCACTCGTGGCGCACAGATGGCTTTGGAACAGAAAATTCCGTTCATCTGTGTCACGGCGACTGGTGGGGCGCGGATGCAAGAAGGCTTGTTGTCACTGATGCAAATGGCTAAAACAACAGCCATGCTGACTAAGCTGGCTGAGAAAAAACTACCTTTTATCAGTGTATTAACTGATCCAACCATGGGTGGGGTGTCTGCCTCGTTTGCCTTCATGGGTGATATCGTCATGGCAGAGCCCAAGGCGTTGATTGGATTTGCAGGCCCACGCGTGATTGAAAATACGGTACGAGAGAAATTGCCGGAAGGATTTCAACGTGCCGAATTTTTACTGCGCAAGGGAGCCATCGACATGATTGTGGATCGTCGGAAGATGCGAGAAGAGATTGCGAGGTTGCTGGCATTATTGCAAAATCAGCCAGCAGAAACGGTCGTTTAAGCGCAGATGTATTCGCCAACCCAAACTTGTTTTGCCGCAAGTTTGGGTTTTGTTTTAGGCAGTACATAGTTTGATATCATTCATTTGTAGTCTATTTCCTATGCAACAACAAGCAACGCTGCACCCGCGTACTCTAGCCGAATGGCTGTTACTCCTGGAAACGCGCCATATGAAAAAAATTGATATGGGGCTTGCGCGCGTTGAACAAGTTAAACAGCGCATGGGACTCGCGTTCTCATGTCCAGTCATTATGGTGGGAGGAACCAATGGCAAAGGTTCCACCTGTTCCATGCTGGAGTCGATATTGTTGCGCGCTGGTTATCGTGTTGGTCTCTATATCAAGCCTCATTTTATTGATTTTAATGAACGGGCTCGCATCAACGGAGTGATCGCGAGCGATGCCATGCTATTGACTGCTTTTGAGGAAGTGGAAGCACAACGAGGTGATATATCGTTAAGTTATTTCGAATTTACGACATTAGCGATCATGAAGTTATTCTCTGATATAGCATTAGACGTCGTGATTTTGGAAGTTGGCCTTGGTGGTCGGTTGGATGCAGTCAACGTGATTGATGCGGATGTTGCTATTGTAACTAGCGTAGATATTGATCATACCGATTACCTGGGCACGACGCGTGAAGAAATTGGTTTTGAAAAAGCTGGCATTTTTCGTCCTGGTCAAACGGTGATATGCGGCGATCCTATGCCGCCGAAGTCCCTAGTGGACCACGCAGAAGCGTTAGGGAGTGATTTGTGGCTAATGGGACGTGACTTCAATTATATGGGGGATAAGCAGCAGTGGAGTTATGGCGGACGTCATCAACGACGTAATTCCCTGGCATATCCTAGTTTGCGCGGAGCCAATCAACTGCTCAATGCTGCTGCAGCGTTGGCAGCGCTAGAAGCTTTGAGTGATCGTTTACCAGTGGGAGCCCAGGACGTACGTACAGGTCTTGCAACAGTGGAGTTGCCTGGACGGTTTCAGGTACTACCGGGACAGCCGCTCGTGATTCTGGATGTTGCACATAATCCACATGCCGCAGCGACTCTGGCGCAAAATCTGGACAACATGGGTTTTTATCCCTACACCTACGCCATATTTGGGGTCATGAGTGATAAAGATATTGACGGTATTGTTCAGCAACTTAAAGGGCGGGTTGACCACTGGTGTTTGACGGACTTACCTTTGTCACGTGCGGTTAGTGCGCAACAGTTAAAAGATAAATTACTGGAAGCGGGTGTTGAGCCAGAATTCAAGCCTGATGCGGCTTGTAGCATAGAATGTTTCGATACACCAGCGGCTGCTTTTGCGAATGCATTAAGTCGAGCCGGAGAGAATGATAGAATTGTGGTGTTCGGCTCGTTTCTCACTGTCGCAGGTGTGATGCAGGCACGCAAGCCAGGGTTACACTGATGAAGCTAAAATGAGTCGGTAGATCGCATTTTGCATTTTCAGTAACGCCGCTTTTTTGTTGTTTTATGACTTTTTATCCTATATCCGCATGAGCTTGTTCTCGTTTTTTCGTAAAAACAAGCAGGAATCTGCTTCTGGGCAGGGCGAATTTATTTCTCGCTCCGCAGTTGAATCAAAAGCGACGCGTAGTCGTACCAGCAGTAAGCGTCAGTCCAGTGCTTCGGCCAAGGCAGACCAAGATGATGTGGGTAACGATCCCGCTCTTCCAGAGAAAAAGCGAGCTCGTCGTCGCCTGATTGGCGCGGTAGCGCTGGTGCTGGCAGTGATCATCGTATTGCCCATGGTGCTGGACTCTACTCCACAGTCATCGAATGATGATATTGCGATTCAGATTCCTCCCAAAGACTCTGTCGAGACAGAGGCACCAACACCATCAACTGGGAATACGAATACGGTAGTTACCCCTCCTGTACCAACTACAGTAACGCCACCCCCATCCTCCGCTGTTAGTGAACCTCCAGTACCAGAATCGCAAACAACATCGCCAGCAGGGTCTTCTGCCGCAGAAAATGTGTCTTCTGCTGAAAAGGTTGATCGCTTGACAGCGGGCAAGAGTGAAGTAGATAAAGCTAAAGCTGCGGCTACGCGGGAAGCAACTGCTACTAAAGACGCTGTAGAGCGTAATAAAGCTGCGATACAAGATAAAACAGCGGATAAAACAGCGGATAAAACAGCAAATAAGGCAGCAACACAAGGCAAAGACAATGCAAAACAGGATGATAGTGCACGTGCATTAGCTATTCTGGAAGGGAAATCAACAAGCGGCAGTGGCACAACAACGAGGCATTCTGGTACGACAGATAATGCCAAAACAGTTGCTGGCGGAAAATTTGTTATTCAGGTGGCCGCGCTGGCGTCACAGGATAAAGTGAATGAATTGCGCAAAAAATTGAGTAGTGCTGGTATTAAATCTTATACCCAAACAGTGTCAACACAAAGTGGTCCACGTATCCGTATTCGGGTTGGTCCCTTTAATGATCGCGAGGAGGCAGATAAGATGCGTGCTCGGATAAGTAAGCTGGGGTTAAATGCCGCAATTATTCCCGCTTGAATTTAATGCCTATTAGCTGCATATTGTTATTGTGACGATTTTCGACTACTTGGTGTTGCTGATACTGATCTGTTCGTTGATCATCAGTATGTTTCGCGGCCTGGTAAAAGAGATGTTCTCGTTAGCTAGCTGGATTGTTGCATTATTGGTTGCGAATGCGTATGGGGAACAACTAGCAGTGATGTTGCCAGACGTCATCCCCGGAGTCATGACGAGACTGATAGCTGGTTATGTGATTTTGTTTATTGCAACCCGTTTATTGATGGCATTGCTGTCAAAGGCGCTAGGGGAGTTGATTAAGGCCGGCGGTATGTCGGTACTGGATTGCAGTTTGGGAGCACTGTTTGGGCTGGGGCGTGGTATCGGGATTGTGGTGGTAGTCGTATTGCTTTGTGGCACTACTACATTACCGCAGCAACCGGTTTGGAAAGCGGCTATGTTTAGCGCATTCGCTGTTACAGCGGCAGAAGCAGTGCTGCCATATTTGCCAAAACAGTTCACCCAGCATGTTAGTTTTTAATTTTGTTCTCGTTTAGGAGTCCACCATG
>JAATGO010000086.1 GCA_015654605.1 Betaproteobacteria bacterium | reverse complement strand
CTCATCGGCGATTTTACTTCTATGATTGGAGACCCCTCAGGACGTAATGCTACGCGCCCACCGTTGACGCGAGAGCAGATCGAAACCAATGCCAAGACCTATTTTTCGCAAGCAAGTCTGGTCTTGGATCCCGAGCGTACGGAAATTCGGTACAACTCAGAATGGTGCGATGCATTAGGTAGTCGCGGAATGATTCAGCTCGCTTCCCGTTACACGGTAGCGCGTATGATGGAGCGGGACGATTTTACCAAGCGCTTCAAAGAGGGGACGCCTATTTCTGTGCATGAATTTCTCTACCCGCTCATGCAGGGTTATGACTCGGTTGCTTTGAAGGCTGACCTTGAATTGGGGGGCACCGATCAGAAATTTAATCTGCTCGTTGGGCGGGAGTTGCAGAAAGATTTTGGGCAAGAACCCCAATGCATTTTGACGATGCCTTTGTTGGAAGGTCTGGATGGCGTTGAAAAAATGTCAAAATCAAAAAATAATTACATTGGCATCACCGAGCCAGCAAATACGATGTTTGCGAAAGTGATGAGTATTTCTGATGTCATGATGTGGCGTTATTATGAACTACTGTCTTTTCAATCGTTGACAGCGATTGAGGGTTTCAAGGCAGAGGTGGCTAACGGCAAAAATCCAAGAGATGTGAAAGTGGCTTTGGCACAGGAAATTGTGACGCGTTTCCACTCACGACAAGCGGCTGAAGATGCACTTGCTGATTTCATCAATCGTTCTCGAGGTGGGATTCCTGCTGATGTGCCCGAGGTGCACCTCAGCGGTGCTCCATTAGGAGTGGGACAATTATTGAAGCAAGCAGGTCTTTGCTCTTCTTCTTCTGAAGCCTTGCGCATGGTTGAGCAGGGCGGGGTGCGTATTGATGGCACGAATATCAGTGACAAAGGGTTGAAAGTGACTGCAGGTACCTTTGTGATTCAGGTGGGGAAACGTAAATTTGCGCGCGTGACACTCGCGTGATGTGCTGCCGCGCAGTGACAGCCCACGTCATGACGTCAGTACGCTGCGTACCACAACAGGAATAAGCCGTTCTGGCGAATAGCTTGCAGGCTTGCTGGGCTGGCTAACTTGACAGGTGTGTTGTCCCATTTTTTAATTTGAAAGGAAACACGATGCAGCTTTGGAGTAATTCTTTTCAAGAAGGTGCCATTATCCCGGGTAAATATGCATTTGCAGTGATGGACGAGAAGAATCATATTGCCCTATCAACAAATTACAATCCGCATCTTGCCTGGAGCGGTGTCCCTTCAGGCAGCCAGTCACTGGTATTGATCTGTCATGACCCAGATGTCCCTTCGCGAGCAGATGATGTGAATCAGGAACACAGGATAGTTCCAGCAGATTTGCCGCGAGGGGAATTTGCGCATTGGTTATTAGTAGATATTCCGGTGGGAGTAGATGCGATTGCAGAAGGGCAATTTAGCAATGGCATTACCGCTCGCGGAAAATCTGCTGATGTGGCAGGTCAAGGTGCTTTTGCTTCGGTACGTCATGGGTTCAATGACTACACAACCTGGTTTGCTGGGGATGCCCAGATGAGCGGTCAGTATTTCGGTTATGACGGCCCATGTCCCCCGTGGAATGATGCTCTTGTACACCGTTACCTATTTACTTTATATGCTCTGGATATCAAGCAACTGGCGGTATCTGGCCATTTTGGAATGACCGAGGTCCGTGCTGCAATGAAAGGGCATGTACTGGAGCAGGTCGCGCTGACAGGATTGTATACACTCAATCCAGCGGTACATATATAAAAGATCGTTGAGGCCGATTGGGTGGTGCTGTGCAGAGCGTTAAGCTCAGGTTATATATAAATGCAGCTGTAGTGTTCATTTATTATTACTTGATGGCATTGTCTTTGATTTGATTACGTACCATGCTTGAATGCATTGGCAAGAGTCGTTGTCCCAGTGTTAATTTGTGTGTGTTTATGCGGGTATATGCGCATTCTTGTTGGGGCGCTGGCGCAATCGCGTTAGAATAGCACCTTCCCTTTGATGCATCTTTTTAATCCATTTTTACGTATTTCTATTATTTATATCGTGGAGATAGGGTCCTATTCATTGCGAAATAACGTCTTTGTTGCGCCGATGGCTGGCGTGACGGACAGGCCTTTCCGCCAACTATGTAAACAGTTGGGTGCCGGGTATGCGGTATCAGAGATGGCGGCGTCAGATCCACGGCTGTGGCGTAGTGAGAAAACGGTTCGAAGAACTAATCATGACGGCGAAATGGAGCCTAGAGCAGTGCAGATTGCTGGTGCAGATCCTGTGCTGTTGGCTGATTGTGCTCGTTACAATGTAGATCGTGGCGCGCAAATCATTGATATTAATATGGGGTGCCCTGTTAAGAAGGTGTGTAATAGCTGGTGTGGCTCTGCTTTGCTGCAGAACGAAAAATTAGTCGGAAAGATCCTCGATGCGGTAGTGCAGGCAGTGGATGTTCCTGTGACGTTGAAGTTTCGTACAGGATGGAATCGGGAAAACAGAAATGCTTTGCGTATCGCAGCGATGGCAGAGCAAAGTGGTATCGCTATGTTGACGTTGCATGGCAGAACACGTGCTGATGGTTATAGTGGTAGCGCAGAATATGACACCATTGCTGCGGTGAAGGCTTCCGTTCGAATTCCCGTTGTCGCTAATGGCGACATTACTACGCCACAGCAGGCGCGTTATGTGTTGGATGTGACTGGTGCGGATGCTGTCATGATTGGTCGTGCGGCACAAGGGCGCCCATGGATTTTTCGTGAGATTGATAGCTTTTTGCAAACAGGAGTCAGTTTGCCTCCACCTTTGGTTACAGAGGTAGTGGCATTGATGAGCGAGCATTTGCAGGCGCACTATGCATTTTATGGGGATTATTTGGGGGTACGTACGGCACGTAAACATATTGGTTGGTATGTGCGGGAATTACCCGGCGGAGAGCAGTTTCGTCAGCAGATGAATCAGATTGAAGATTGCCAGCAGCAATTAACGGCAGTACGTTTTTTCTTTGAATCGCAATTAGACTATGGTGAGCGGTTACAATATGGGTATGCCACTTCTGCTCTGGCAGCGTAGAGATGTTACAAAATGAGATAGGCGTATTGAGTTGTTGGCGATATGCAAGCGCGGCAATGTTGTTTTGTAGCTGCTTCGTGTGCCATCAGTCCGGGCTGATGGCTTTCATTCTGTTCAAGGCTGAGAGCATGTGTGTGAATATGGTAGTACTTTTCTGGCAATGTTGGAATCGTTGGTTGTACGTGATAGGGTGCAACTCGATGAGGGTAGCTGGACAGGTACAATTTATTAACATAAAAAGAAAATGAAGCCTCAAGTAATGAGTAAAGAAAGTATCGAGGATGTCGTCAGAAAAAGCCTTGAACGGTATTTCAGGGATTTAGGCGAGCAACAACCTTCTAACATTTATGATATGGTCGTTTCGACGGTGGAAAAGCCGATTTTCGAAGCGGCAATGGCTCGCGCAGATGGTAATCAATCCCAGGCAGCCGAAATTTTAGGAATCAATCGCAATACTTTACGCAAGAAATTGCAACAGCATGGTTTGCTGTAATGGCATAACTTCATCGCTCCATTAGGTTTTTCAATCACTCTATGTATTGCTCATCATGATCAAACAAGCACTTATTTCCGTCTCTGATAAGACGGGAGTTCTCGAGTTCGCACGCGCATTATCGGCATTGGGCATCCATATTTTATCGACAGGCGGTACCGCCAAATTACTTGCTGACAATGGTGTTAAGGTGACGGAAGTTGCTGACTATACTGGTTTCCCAGAAATGCTGGATGGGCGCGTGAAAACGCTGCACCCGAAAGTGCACGGCGG
>JAATGO010000352.1 GCA_015654605.1 Betaproteobacteria bacterium | reverse complement strand
TCACGTACAAGTTGCCGGATTGGCCTTGATCCTCGGTATTGATCGTTTCATGTCAGAAGCACGGGCGTTAACCAATACCATTGGCAATGGCGTGGCAACTATCGTGGTGGCTAAATGGAGCAAGGAGCTGGATGAGAAACAACTACATGCCGGTTTGAATAATGAAACGGTAGAAGAGGCAACTTCTCCTGAGAAAGTGTTAGATCGGACAACGTCGCATATGTAGTAAGCGTAGCTGCGATCTGCGATGATCCCTTTAAGATCAGTATGGGGGACATCATTGCTATGGGAGCGCTCTTGTTGTCTGCCTATGCCATTTGGATGACGTTTAGGCTTAATCAAGCAGAATAAGTTGATTGAAAGTCAGCATGACTTGAACAAGCTTTTATTGGAAAAGGACAAAAGTGAAATCCTTAATACCTAAGAAGGCAGACCTTAGCGCGACGCTCATCGACCGTGGCTGTGGCGGGTGGTGGCTAAAAATCTCGAACCAGGGAAGGGCATCGGCACGTGGCGCAACCCTGTAGTTTCCCTGTGGAAATAATGGACTCACTCAATCGGACATCAACTCGAAGTTTCCTCTAGATCTGGATACGCAAGAATCGGTGGAGCTGATTGCCTGCATATATCTTGATAGTAAAAGCAAACGTCCTATCAAGTTTATCTGGAGTGATGAGTTCTGTGATTACAATGAAAAAATGATGGTTTTGACGATCTGAAGAGAGTACGGAAAGAAAATAGTCAAAAAAAAGCCCACTACCTTGCGGTGGTGGGCTAAATCCAATTCTTTAAGGAGGAAATTGGAGGAGACAGGTGTAACTTTACTGCTTTACAACAAATTCAGCCAATTTATTTCACGAATGTCAGATATATGTTTTATTTATTTCACGACAATATTAAAGGGGAATGTGTCGCAATGCCTTGCTCTTTGCTGCACTTATCCCCCATTTATTTATGATCTTCAGAACGTAATTTGCAAGGAAATAGATGCGGACGTGGATCAGTGACCGGCGGCACAATATCTGTTTGTGTAGCAGGATCAATTAGCTGTTCACTAAGCAAAGGTTCACCACTGGCAGGTATTTTTACCAGCGTTAATGCGCGCGTGCCATAGTCTGGTGATGTGATAAACACTGATGAGAGCACACGCTCTCGCTCCAGACTAATGCCTGTTTGGGGTAGACGACAATCATTGGCGCGCGTGTTGTCGCGCAGCATTTCAAAAAATGTGTCTTCAGGGGCACCCTGACAAAGCAGGCTGGAGAACTGGGCTTTGGCGCGAGTCACTTTAGGCCAGGGCGTATCCAGTAGCGCATTAGATAGTCCATAAATGCCAGACGGTAATGCTTGTCCATTGAGGGGGGCATCCCGCCCCTGATTGGAAAACCACAACAGAGTATCGCGGTTTCCGAGCACCAGATTAAAGCCATTATAGGTATCCGCTGTCGCATCAATGCAGGCGATATATTGCGCAGGTGTCATGTCGCTACGGAGATAGTTGCTCACGAGAAGGCCGCGACTTGGAGCATCTGACTTCTGCAGATGAGGTGCGCGCACATTGGTAAGCGCGGCAAAGCGGCCATCGCGCGTCACGCCTAACCAGGTTCCTCCTGCTTGCAGGTCACGTCCTGCATAGATGTTGGGAGAGTCCTGCCACCAGGCAGCAGCACTGCTCGGTCGTGCATAATACTCATCTCGATTGGCCACGGCGATCAAGGGAAGACCAGGGACGACTTTCCAGGCAAAAATAATCAAGCACATGATAAATCACCTGCGTCTACAAAACGTTCTATGTGACGAGAACCTTCGATAAGGGATGCCAGATTGTCCGCATCGACGGCGCGTTGTAACGTAGTCTCAAAATCAGGAGGAGTATTCAAATAGATTTCCATCCATGTGCCATAGCCGTCATGCTCTTCAGGACGCCGCTTCTTGAGATACGTCTGAATGTGATGCCGTTGCGTCAGATGACGTTGCAGTAAAGTGACGCGTTGTTGCAGTGCAATGGCATTGCTTTTGGCGACACGGTAATAGATATAGATATCCATATTTTTCATTACTGGGGGTCAGCTAGAATATAAGGCAAGGGGCGTATGTCAAGTTGTGGTCCATCGATATTACCCAGGTGTATCGTGCCACTGGTCGTTGCCGCGAGCTTGAGCTCAACTAAACAAGCGCTTTGGTTGATATCGTTTTGTTCTGCATTGACGACCATGCCACAAGGCTGTTGAGGATCGTCGCTGGAAAAGACTTCCGTACCAGCTTTGATATCGGTAGCGTCAACAGACGCTAACACTACACGACGTTTGATTTTCCCAAGGTACTGGCTACGAGCAACAATTTCCTGACCAGGATAGCAGCCTTTTTTGAAGTTAATACCGTCAATCAAATCAAAATTGATCATCTGTGGCACAAATTGTTCCTGTGTTGCTGCCGTGATTTGTGGTATGCCTGCATTAATTTCGGTGAGATGCCAGGCATGTTCCCCTACCGGAGGCAATTGCCGGATTAAGCTTGGCCATGCGGTGATCGCCACTTCTTGTGGCGCAATCCATTGGTAACGTGGGATATTAGCGATATCAGTGAGGCGTAGCAAAGTGCCGTATTGATTTGTTACTTTTGTATAAGTCTGTAAAGGAGGTGCTGGAAACCAATCTGATAGAATTCCTTCCGCAGTGTTACCGACCAGACCCAATATAGCGTAATGATCAGTAACGTCGCTGAGTTTGACTTTGGCGCGTAATACGAACATCTGCAGCCGTTTCTGAATGGCGGCCAGAATGGTATTAGGCAATTCTAGTGTGATGGTGTCATCATGCTTCCAGTAAAGAAAACTTGCGAGCAAACGCCCTTTTGGGGAGCAATATCCTGCTAGTCGTACGGTGTCGGCATCGAGTTTCTCGACATCATTGGTAATTTGGTTATGCAGAAAATGAATAGCATCTTCGCCAGATAAGGAAATCAGGCCGAGTCCTATCAAAGGAGCAACAAATGATGCCGGAGCAGGATATTGAGGTGACGTCGAATTAAAGCCAAGTAGTTGGTGCGTATTTTCAGAGGAGAAACAGGCTCCCTGGGTCTTCAGAAAGGAATTCCATGTAGGAGCGGATGAGTTTAATTCATTCATAAATTAGGTGGCAAACGTATTCAGCGATTATCATTGATACCTTGATTATAGTAGGGTTGTAAAAACCCGTCGGGTTAGACCGTATTTTGCATTGATAATGAAAAAATTATTTTCTCGCTTCATTTTAGTGATAGTTGTTGTGGTGGCTGCCGGAGTATATTGGGCGAGCCAACCTATTTTGCCAGACAACCAGTCAATCGTTGAGTTCACTATTACGCCAGGCAGTGGTGCCAGTAGTGCCGCTCGTGAAATTGCCAATGCCGGAGCGCCACTTGATCCGTATTTATTTACTCTGTTTGTACGTTCGATGAGGCAGGGTGGAAAAATTAAAGCAGGCAGTTATGAGTTGAAGCCAGGGGTGACACCACGAGAATTGCTGAGAAAATTGGTCAATGGTGAATTTGCCCAAAAGTCTCTTACTATCATAGAAGGCTGGACCTTCCGGCAAATGCGGCAGGCGATCTTTGAGAATCCAGGCCTCAAGCATGACACAACAGGTTTATCCGATGCGGAGCTCATGTCAAAAATTAGCACGCAGTACACGCATCCAGAAGGCCTGTTTTTCCCTGACACGTATCTGTTCCCCAAGGGAGCGAGTGATATGGTGATTTATCAGCAGGCATTTGCTTCCATGCGTAAACACCTTGACAATATGTGGGCGCGCCGCGATTTATCATTACCGTATCAATCACCCTATGAGGCATTGATCATGGCGTCTATCGTTGAAAAGGAAACAGGTCAGAAATCGGAACGTGGATTAGTGGCTGGCGTGTTTGTGAATCGATTGAAGGTAGGCATGCTATTGCAGACAGATCCTACGGTGATTTACGGTATGGGAGAGCAGTACCAAGGGCGAATTTACAAAAAAGATTTGTTGAGTAGTACTCCCTACAATACCTATCTTAAAAAAGGTCTACCGCCAACACCAATTTCCTTGCCTGGAGCCGCTTCATTAGAGGCTGCGATGCACCCTGATCCTACACATGCTTTATATTTTGTGGCACGTGGTGATGGGACCAGCCATTTTTCTACGAATTTGAGTGAACACAATCAGGCTGTCAATTTGTACCAACGTTAATTGGAAATGGTGGGAATAGCGAGTATGGCACTAGGGAAATTCATTACATTTGAGGGAATCGATGGTGCGGGGAAGTCCACTCACATTGATTTTGTTGCGCAGACTTTGCGGGCACGTGGTTTGACGGTGGTGACAACGCGAGAACCCGGTGGAACAGAATTGGGTGAACAGTTACGTACATTACTATTACATCACAAGATGCATCTTGAGACGGAAGCATTGCTGATGTTTGCTGCGCGTCGCGAACATCTGGCACAAGTGATTGAACCTGCTCTGGCACGTGGCGAATGGGTGATTTCTGATCGTTTTACTGATGCCAGTTTTGCCTATCAAGGAGGCGGGCGGCACCTGTCGCATGAAAAGCTGACCGCACTTGAACAATGGGTACATCCGCATTTGCAGCCTGATTTGACACTACTGTTTGATGTCCCATTGGAAGTGGCGCGCGCCAGACTGGATGCTGAGCGTACGCTAGATAAATTCGAACAAGAGAAATCTCATTTTTTTGCCGATACACGTACTGAGTATTTACGCCGTGCGGCAGAATTTCCGCAGCGCTTCAGAATATTGGATGCGACACAATCCATTCCTGATCTACAATTACAGATAATACAATTTTTAGCACAACTCTAATGATATTTGAGACTATCCATGCTAGCAGTTGCTGTAATGGTTACCGTAGTGGCGTAAGCAACATTGTCCTGAAGGAATTTGTATGAGTGACACACTCTTTCCATGGCAGAAAGAGAGCTGGCAGCAGCTGCAACAAATGCGAGCACGTTTGCCGCATGCATTACTATTTTATGGTGCTGAGGGTATTGGGAAAAGTGCTTTTGTGGAAGCCTTTGCGCAATCCTTGTTATGCGAGGCGCCATTAACAGATGGCGTGGCATGTGGTGAGTGTGCCTCTTGTGGCTGGTTTGCACAATACAACCATCCTGACTATCGTCGCGTAAGACCGGAAGCGTTAGATGGTGAAGTCGCATCAGATGATACGGAATCTGATGATAAAAAAAGTGCGAAAGCAAGTAAAACACCTTCCAAGGAAATCAAGATTGACCAAATCCGGGCGTTGACGGATTTCATGAATGTGTCGACGCATCGTTCCGGCATGCGTGTTGTGGTGTTGTACCCGGCTGAAGCATTGAATACTGCCGCAGCTAATTCTTTATTGAAAACATTGGAAGAACCGCCACCATCGACGATGTTTCTGTTGGTGACCAATCGTCTGGATCGGCTATTGCCAACGATTTTATCGCGCTGTCGCAAGTTCGCATTGCCATTGCCAAGACGTGATGAGGCCTTGCACTGGTTGCGAGAGCAAGGCATTAAACATCCGGATACCTGGTTATCTGGTCAGGGCGGTGCGCCGTTAGCGGCACTGGCCGCAGCGCAGGGGAATAGTCAGGAGGCACTCGACGAATTGCTCGGGATGCTGGCACGTCCTACGGTGGAGTCTGCACTTAAGTCAG
>JAATGO010000312.1 GCA_015654605.1 Betaproteobacteria bacterium | reverse complement strand
GGAAAAAGAAGGGCAGCGGTTGTACGAAGCCAGAACGAAGAGTCATCAGAGACTCTGATGGCCAGACGGTTCTGATAGTCTGCTAGAGCCGCCGAAGTCAGCATTGATGCTTACCTATGCACGGTTTCCTGAGGGTCTCGCGCTAATGAGGACCTGCTACCGACGGTCGACATAGGCTCTGTACAGAAAGAAATACATACCGATAGTTTTCAAGGACCTCGACATGCACTTACGTATGCACGGGTGTTGACGACCACGAAACTTGGGCAATGGGGTGTAGAAGCTGCAGGAATACGGCAGCAACGGTCTGTGTAGGCCTCCAGGTTAGTTTAGATAGTTCAAGGAGCGTACTGTCTCCTGGAACGGTTTTGCGTTGTGCTGCGCCTGTGATGGTGGATAGAGGAATGCCGACACGCTGACACCACTGTTTAAGGTTTTCTGGAGCAATGGCTTCTTTCAGTCGGGTCTGGAAAATCTCAGCATAAAATTGTTTGCTCATGGTTGTATATCCACATTTGGAAGTACAGTCGTGGCTATAGTGATAGTGGTGGTTATTTCCTGCGAAAGGTTTATGGAAGGATTTAAGTTCATATTAGTATTTTCCTACGGAGAAAAGAAGTAGAAGGAGATTGTTTTGTTATAGCTACTTTTATTGCCAGCGCAGCAACCATCCGATTGCCAGTCGGGAGATAGCGACAACACTCAGAACTTGTGTTACTAAGCTCTGTTAAAGCAGAAATGTGCTGCTTAGTTGCGAAATGTTCAGGAGCTTATTGTTTGAATCAAATCCTGAATGTGGCAAGCAACTAAATACTGCGCCACATTATTGTGATCAATTTCATGGCGTCATGTTCCCTTATGTTTGAATCTCTTCGAATATGATTTTCGGGTCATGTTGACTTTTATGAGCGAAAGCGTGCTGAATAGAGTACCGTATCAGCACGCTGTGGTTAAGGAGGCTAAAATTTGGTGGGGAAGGCATGTTTAGGCGTGCAATAGTCGACAAATTTTGATGGAAAGGCCGTGGTTAAACCATTTCGAATAACTGGAATAATGGGAATTTCTCACAATAATTTTTATGCAGTCTGTGTAGCAGTATCACGTTTTCCAGCACGCTCGGAACTAGCAAGGAGCCAGTTCTTCTTCCCAATGGCAAGCGGACGGATGCTATTTCCCATAGGTATTGTTATCGATCGGCAACTCCTCACTCTGGGTACGACGGCTACTATCCATCTGTTGTGCCCGTCGTTCAATGGCACAGAGCTCAGCAATGCGGTGCAAGGCCTGTGCGGCCGCCGGACTGAGATTGGCTTGATGGTAATCAAAGAATTTATGCCGCGCATGCGCGAAACAGGCCAATTCCACGATTCCTGTTTTGAATAAGGCTTTGTACCCACTATAGTCGTCGACCATCAGTAACCCACATGTGAAAGCTTCGCTTTTATTGGCAAAGCGCATACGTTCATGGTGCGCTAGCTCTAACGACACGGCGGCAATTTTGCCCTTGGTGTGAATGAGTGCTTCTTGCTGTGTGACTTTGTTCTACTATTGCTATGCCGCAATTGCACACCTGAGATCGTCGGTGACTCAGGTGGTATAGGAAATGACTGTTTGATCATCGGGATGATCCTTAACTGCTGTGCGATTTACGGTAGAGTGGATTTATTCGCGTATTGAATCCAGTACGAAACGTGGAACGACATGATCTCATGTAAGCGGCACAATACGCTGTTTGCGATACGCCGCTTTCTTTCTTTGTTAAAAACATAGCGTGATGCATTATTGTGATCATGGGGTAGGTGAGAATTTTGTACGCTTATGGAGCTGTGTCAGCAAAGGTATTTGTATTGAGTTTATTTTTGTAAAGAGAGGGGTACATAAAATCAAATATAAAAAAATCGAGCCGGAGCTCGATTCTTGAGGGGTCATAAAACTTTATAAAAAGTTTTGCTGCTACACTTATTTTTCTGCAGGTGCCGCATTGGTAGCGATGACAGTTGTTTCGTTTAGGCCGCCACCCAAGGAACGATATAAGTCAATGGCATTGTTCAGCCGTAATTGACGAGTCTGGATCAATGCTTGTTGTGCTGAGAATAACTCTCGTTCTGCGTCAAGTTGGTCAAGCGAGCTGGCGATTCCATTTTCATAGCGTAGGTTGGTCAGATCCAAACGTTCTTGCTGTGCTTTCAAGAATGCTTCTTGTGCAGTGATTTGTTCATCCAAGCTACCGCGTGCGGCCAGGGCGTCTGCCACTTCTCGGAAGGCAGTTTGGATTGTTTTCTCATAGTTAGCAACGGCGATATTCTTGCGTACTTCTGCTAATGTGAGATTGGCTCGGTTACGACCTGCATTGAAAATTGGCAATGTTATTTGTGGGCCAAATGACCAATTGCCAGAACCTGACTCAAATAACCCAGAAAGAACATCGCTGGCGCTGCCAAAGGCCGCAGTGAGGGAAATGTTCGGGAAGAAGGCTGCACGTGCTGCACCAATGTTGGCATTGGCAGCGATCAGTTGTTGTTCTGCGCTCTGGATGTCGGGGCGGCGTGTCAACAACTCTGAGGGCAAACCTGCTGGAATGTCTGTCACAATATTTTGCTGTGAAAGATCTTCTGCAGGTGGTAAATCAGCGACCTTTTTACCGACCAGGAGCGTTAAAGCATTTTCCGCTTGCGCGCGTTCTCGTTCCAGAGTCGCTACCGAGGTTCTTGCTGAATGCACCAAAGTTTCTGAGAGTCGTAAGTCGAGCGCAGAAGACGCTCCTACATCAAAGCGTTTTTGTGCAAGATCCAAGTCAGCTTGTCGGCTTTTGAGTGTTTGCTGAGCCAGTTTGAGTTGTTCCGCATCTGAGCGCTCTGCCAGGTAGGCTTGTGCTACCTGTGCTATCAAACTTATCTGCATAGATTTTCTGGCTTCTTCTGTGGCGAGATAGGTCGCTAGTGCAGCATCACTGAGACTGCGTACACGCCCAAAGAAGTCCAACTCGAATGATGTCATTGATAGACCGACTTGATAGCTGTTGCCAATGACCGGTTCTCCAATGCGCGACTGGCTGGCAGAGAGGCGACTGCGCGAAGCGTTAGCATCGATGTTGATATTCGGCAATCTGTCGGCGCTGGTGATGTTGTACTGTGCATGCGCCGCTTCTATATTCAGAGCCGCGGTACGTAAATCACGGTTATTTTCCAAGGCAGCAGTGATTAATGCCTGCAGACGTTGGTCGGGGAAAAATTGGCGCCAACCTAGAGAAGCAGCATCCAATTCAGGTTGTCCATTGGCATCGGCTGGATAAGCCGTTTCTATGGGCGCTTGTGGGCGCTCATAGGTTGGTGCCAATGAACACCCCGTCAAGACCCCTGCCACCAGTAGTGCTGTGCTCAGATGACTCAGAGGCAGTGGTGAAAACTTAAACATTTTGATCCTCCGCTACAATTTTTTGATTGACAACGTTGGGTGGATAAGAACGTTTGTTGGTGATCAGCTGTCCGTCAAGCGCTTCAATAACGGGAATCTCTTTTTCTTCTTTCCACGCAAGTGAAAAGTCTTCT
>JAATGO010000214.1 GCA_015654605.1 Betaproteobacteria bacterium | reverse complement strand
GGAATAGGTCCTGATGCAGAGATATTCACCAAGGCGCAACCTCTTTCTGCAGTTGGTCTAGGCGATGAAATTGGCATTCATCCTAAATCTGTCTGGAATAATCCAGAACCGGAAATTGTACTCGTCATCAATAGCCGCGGCGAAGTTGTCGGCGCCACTCTTGGGAATGATGTCAATTTGCGAGATTTCGAAGGCCGTAGTGCTCTGCTACTGGGAAAAGCAAAAGATAATAACGCATCATGTGCAATCGGACCATTTATCCGCCTGTTTGATGCGCATTTTTCCATTGACGACATACGCCATGCCGAATTGAGCATGCGCGTCGATGGTAACGATGGTTTCACTCTCCAGGGAAACAGTTCCATGAGCATGATCAGCCGAGATCCCTTGGAACTGGTGCAGCATGCTATTGGTCCCAATCATCAATATCCGGATGGTTTAGTTCTCTTTTTAGGAACCATGTTTGCGCCAACTCAAGACCGTTTTGCACCAGGTCAGGGATTCACACATCAAGTAGCCGATATTGTTACCATCACCACACCTACCCTGGGAGGCTTGACCAATACCGTTAATTTCTCCGACAAGGCCCCTCCCTGGACCTTTGGTCTCACCGCACTTTTTGAAAATCTGGCTAACAGAAAACTCATTTAGAAAGGATAATCATGCCATCCCGTCTCTCAGGAAAAACTGTTTTGGTTACGGCTGCAGCACAAGGCATTGGCCGTGCTGCTGCTGAATTATTTGCACGTGAAGGTGCTAAAGTCATTGCAACCGATATCAACCAGGCATTATTAAGTACATTGCAAAATGTAGAAACGCATGTGCTTGATGTCACTGATACCAAAGCAATTCATACATTATTTTCCAATATCAATACGATTGATGTCCTATTCAACTGTGCCGGTTACGTCCACGCTGGCAATATTTTGGAGTGTGACGACAAGGCATGGGATTTTTCCTTCAATCTCAATGCACGTGCCATGTTCCACACCATACGAGCTGCCTTGCCCGGCATGCTGGCTAAAAAATCGGGAACTATCATCAACATGGCCTCTGCTGCCTCCAGTGTCAAAGGTGTTGCGAACCGGTTTGCCTATGGCGCAAGTAAAGCTGCTGTCATCGGCTTAACAAAATCCGTCGCAGCAGACTTTGTCGCCCAAGGCATTCGTTGCAATGCGATCTGTCCAGGCACCATTGAATCACCATCACTAGAACAACGCATCTCCACCCAAGCCAAAGAAAGTGGAAAGACAGAAGAGGAAGTCCGTCAAGCATTTGTTGCCAGACAACCAATGGGGCGCATTGGTAAAACAGAAGAAGTCGCTGCACTCGCCTTGTACCTGGCATCTGATGAATCAGCCTTTACCACGGGTGCCATTCATATGATTGATGGTGGCTGGTCTAATTAAACACTGAGTGCACGTCACACACTAAGCATTATTTGTTTTCTCTTTGCGCCTCTCCCCTTTCAGTACACAAGCGTGCATAATATTGTCTCCATCAACAGAAACAATATTATGCCCTCACCCATCATTGATATTGCCTATCCTATCCCCATGCTTCTGGGAGAATCACCCATGTGGCATGCTGAAGAAGACTCACTCTATTGGATCGACATTGCGGCATGCGTCGTACATCGCCTGCACATTACCAGCAAAACGCATCGCAGTTGGTCACTCCCTTCAGCACCTGGCTGTATAGCACGCAATGCCACTGGTGGCCTGGTAGTCGCATTACGCACAGGGCTGGTTCATTTAAATACGGATACTGGAACCATCACACCACTACTTCCAGCACCCTATGACACTAACCTCATTCGCTTTAACGATGGTCGTTGTGATGCCATGGGACGCTTATGGTGCGGCAGCATTTATGAGCCACGTGGCCAAGCACTCGCCACCTTATACCGTATCGAGCACAACACACTAAAGGACATGCACCATGCCGTGACAACCTCAAATGGGGTCGCCTTCACGGTGGATCAACATCAAATGTTTCATTCTGATACGCCTTCCCATCGCATCAATATATATGACTTTGACCTTGCCACTGGACAAACGAGCAATGGTCACCTCTTCCACCAGTTTAATGCTGACAAGTCTGCTCCTGACTATGGTGGACGACCTGATGGTGCCGCTGTTGACAGCGAAAATGCTTATTGGTGTGCGATGTATGAAGGTGGGCGTTTACTACGTCTGGCTCCCACTGGAAAAATACTACAAGAAATTCCGTTACCAGTACGTTGCCCCACAATGCTTGCCTTCGGCGGTCATGACCTTCGTACCCTATACATCACAAGCGTACGTGATAAACGTCCCGCGGAGGAGCTCGAACAATACCCGCACTCTGGCTGTCTACTTTCATTTCGTGTTGATGTACCAGGGCAATTGGAATATGCCTATATCCAATAACTAATCTCTACCGTATTTCATTTCCTCTGAGATATCAGCACAGATGTTTCGTATAAAAAAACATCTTTCTATCCCTTTCCCCACCTGCTATGAAGAAGCAACAGTTGTTTTTTACGTCATACTAGTACGAATAAGGATATTTTATGAGAAAATGTCGAACATATTCTTGCTTATTTGAAATAACGCTTTGCCCTATGCGTCTTAGGTATCACGCAGCAGTCAAAACAGGCAACATGAACAAAAAGTTTCGGAAACACGAATGGTTCTTTTAGATATATGGGTATACGCTCCTATGTCATACAAATGATCTCATATTCCTGTTCTCGCAATGAGTGAAATAGGTTCAGATAGTTTTGACATGCAAATATTGTTTCAATGAACACACTGCACATTAACCATTTTATGGATCATAAAACATGCTTTTCAGAAACGTTGCCTTGAAACTTGCTGTGGTAAGTGCCGCAGTTTTGGGACTACAGTCCTCCAGCTATGCTGTCGATTCAGCATCTTTAGAATACGGCACAACAAGCAAAGTCAAACTGATTCGTGCATCTGCACAATGGGATTGGCAAAACAAATGGTGGCAATCCAATGGTACACACATTGGTGGCTACTGGGATTTATCATTGGCTGACTGGCATGAAAGTCGCTATAACAATACCAATAACTCACGTGAATTTGCAGACATTGGTTTTACTCCTGTATTTCGCTTTCAAAGCGATGACAAAAAAGGGTTTTACGGCGAAGCTGGCGTCGGCGTGCATTTATTTTCGGAACTGTATAAAAACGATGGTGACAAATTAGCAACCGCATTCCAATTTGGCGACCATCTGGGTGCTGGTTATGTCTTTCGCAATGGGCTTGAACTCGGTGTCAAATTTCAACACTTTTCCAATGGTGGAATCAAAAAACCAAATGGAGGCGTGAATTTTGCAGTCGTCAAAGCCAGTTATCATTTCTAAGTCTGATATTTAAAATATTAGACCGCTCTACAACCCTGCACAGACCCAAAATAGGGACAAGGTTTTTCACAAATCCATGTCCCTTATTTCAACGCATGTTGAGACGTTGTGGCTCACCGTGAACCTCGTATGCTGAAATAATCATCTGCCTGGGAATATCTCCTCCCAGATAAAACAATTCTTTCTCTATCGTATCCAATTGCATAATAGGTAGCCACAAAGTTCCTCGGTCTACTAACCTCTTGTTCACCAATCGATCACCCTCTTCTACAATAATACGTGCTATCGTTTTAAACGCATCTTTGGGTACACGTGCGCTATCTATTTCCACTATAGAATAAATTTTATTACTATTTGCTGGGTTTCTCGCAATATCTTTTGCAATACTCTTGTCCGTTGTAAGCGATAAAGCGGCTCCCGTAGTCCCACCCGTACTCGCGGTGTGGTGTCTGATTTTTGCCAGATAAGCATCTCCTGTCAACAACTCACCACCATTGGCGCGAGTCATTCCATGTTCTTCGATATATAGTTTAGTCGCTGATGTGCACGATAGACACGATTTTTCATGTCATCATGCCAAACGATACGTCATGCTTGATGTACTCATACCCTCTCGCTTTCTCCACTTCTCAGCAATGCAGAAATAATTTTTTGAGAGGCTATGCCAATGCAAGTTCTGTGATAACGAGAGTAGTGGTTTATCCCATGCGTATGGATTAGTCTTCTTAACAAACATGCTTCGCACAGCAGGTTTTTTTTCACCTCATTAGTTGGAAATATTTAGCCAGCTGTTCGATCAAGAGACTATTTTTGCCGCCGAGGATAGCCCTCAGCCGTAATGCGCTCCCACACGCGATCTTTTTCTTCTTGCGTCATAAACACCCACGTAGCGACTTCGGCAACCGTACGCCCGCAGCCGCGACACACATCATCAAACGTGGTAGAGCATACCGCTACACATGGTGTATCAGGACGAGGCGGAGAGGATTCTGACATAAAAGAAACCAAGAGAAGAGAACAAAGTGGAGAGGCTATCTTAGCAAGATAGCATAAAGACAGATACAAGAGAATCATGCGTGGTGAGCGGTCAGTAATAAGCGCCTCAAGCAAGCCTCAAGCAAGTGAAGACGTGTTATCCATAAAAAAAACCCATGAACATAAGTTCATGGGTTCAATCCAATTTCTTAAGGAGAAGATTGGAGGAGACAGAGGAACTATATCTATAGTGCCTCACCGAGTC
>JAATGO010000123.1 GCA_015654605.1 Betaproteobacteria bacterium | reverse complement strand
GGTAAAACTGGCGTCGAAATGGAAGCACTCACTGCCGTACAACTCGGATTACTGACCATTTATGATATGTGCAAAGCAGTTGACCGGGGAATGGTGATGACGAACATTCAGGTAGTAGAAAAAACTGGCGGGAAATCGAAGGCGTGGAATGCAAAGAATTTACCAAGATAAGTCACAATGACATTGTTGCTTTTATAGCGTGCCAGTTACCTCAACAAATGTGCAGGAGCATGCGATGACTGATAACTACAGCCCTACTCTTGACCCTAGCAAGGTACTAATCTGGCGCATTATTCATCGTGACAACATACTAGGGATTTTAGACAATGGATTGCATTGTGGCAATAACACGATCTAATGTGATAATTAGGTCGATATTGGCAACCCTGAATTGATCCATAAGCGCGCTAGCCATAACGTCCCTGTAGAAAAATGTCGATCACTACATGACGACATGTCATTTTACTTTCCCTCTTTTCGCCAATGTTGATGAATATTCGCAGTGGGCGCGGTGGAGTAACGCCTCGAAACAATGAAGACCTAGTAACTCTTGTAAGCAGCTTACACACTGTGACAGAAAGGAAACGGGATTTTGTTTTCACTCATATCCTTAAGTCACAGTTAGCAAACTGGCTAACTCACCGAAACCTAGCGATACCCGTACACACCCGAGAAGGGTGGTATTTCTCATGATTAAATATACACAAGGTAATTTACTAGACGCACCTGTAGATGCACTGGTGAATACTGTCAATACTATAGGTGTTATGAGGAAAGGTATCGCCCTAATGTGTAAAGAACGTTTTCCAAAAAATAGGTAAGCGTATGCCCAAGCCTGCAAGCAAAAGCAAGTGGTAACCAGAAAAATGGTTATCACGGAAACAGGCGAACTACTTGGCCCACGATGAATCATTAATTTCCCAACGAAACAGCACGGGCGAGCAGATTCTACAATGATCTGGATGGAAGAGTGTCTACAGGATTTGCAACGTTTTATAGTTGAAAATCAAGTACGTTCTATAGCCATCCCTCCTCCGGGAGCAGGCAATGGCGACGTATCATGGTCAGAAGTAAAAGAACGAATTGAAAAACTCTGTCAGGCCTAAAAGGTACAAACATTTTTGTGTATGAGTCTACTGAAAAATACCAGAATGTTGCTAAGATCGTTGGCGTAAAAAATCACTCCTGCAAGAGCAATGGCGGCTGAATTGGTTCGCCGCTCTTGGGTACTTGGTATGGAATGTAGTTTACTGGAAAGCCAAAAGTTAGCGTGTTTTTTGCAAAGGACGATTAAAAAATAAGCTGAAAAATGTTCTCAATCTTAATTTTGAAGAAAACATTTACAGCTTATATGCAACGCATCTGTCGCATCTTTTAAATGCACTCGATGGCAGCTATCTAGAATCAGAAAAAAGAATCCCAGATAGGGACTCTCTGGATGTTATATGGTTTAACGATCAAGAAAGAACTCATGTGGGAGTCTATCTACCCAGTGAAGGAAAACCCTGATTACCAGGGTTAGCGCAGGTGAGTGTGTTAATGGTTTTAAACACCATTTGGCATGGAACTACTATCTACTATTGACTGGTTACTGCTACAAGAAAATTGTGAACCGACACTAGCGGCAGTTAAAGAAGAGTTGCGGAACGGGCCTGCTGGAAAACGAACAGCTGACAGAAAATTGAAACTATTTAATGAGGATAGCCTTCTTTTTGCTATCAATCGCCAAACAAATAATTCCGTGTCTGCGTGTTGATATTTTATCGTACTCCGCTCATATCTTGATATAAGGAAGCCTCAAGAGACTCCCAACACCACCCATACATAAACTGGGGAACTAAGACTACCTTCCTATGGATCGCAACGTCCCTTCTTTGTGAATAGAGTGTCTTGCCCCAGGAAAGTATTTTTTATGATATCAACGGCAGCTTGCCGGTGCAAACCGTGCTTCCAGAGTTCCGGCAGTAAATGCGGTGTTATCGATCGCACCAGGCGGTACTGCTGATTTACTGACACCTGCTGCGGCACATTGCCACTGTAAGCCACTGCTTGTCAGTAATGGATTGAGCACCAACGTCCCACCACCAGCAACATTGGCTGCATAGGCAATGGTAATAATCCCGCCCACTCCATTTTTCATGGAGGAAATACTAATGTCACGTACATTTTGTGTGGCGACAAATTCTGGCAACCCCAATTTGTCCTTATCGAAGGAGCCTCCATTTTCCATAGCTTGCTCTGCTGCGGCCAATTTCCAGGGTTCAACCAGTTGTAACCCTTCGCTGACACGCACACGTGCCACATAATCCTGATATTGTGTAATGCCCAATGTCGCCAAAATACCGATAATTGCTAATACCACCATCAATTCAATCAACGTCAAACCTCGCTGCTTCGTTACCGTGCGATGTCTGGCCTTATTGCACTCCTTCATTTCTTCTTCCTTTCAGTCAATATCATCATCTAACTATCTCATCCCGACATGCTCAACCAACATTGGCAGCATGAATACGGATAATGTAATGGGTACTACACAGCTTCCTACGCGATATCAATGCCAGTATTTTCCCCCATGCCATCTCTTCCCCAATACCATACCATCATCTCTGTAAATTGAAGGTAAAAGATCTAGACGATGGATCAAGACTATTATAGCGCCCTCGATTGTCGAGACTGCCATTTACCCACGACCACTACGCAAAAAGCGCTGATGATGCCAGGGATGCTGACATGCATCGGAATTCCCCGAAAAAAAGAAGTATGCCAAGAACAATAACGCGCTATCAGATCTTGCAACACACTATCGGTAAAAAACATGCTGCCTGCCAGGTAACCCAACAATGCAGCACCCAAGGTAATAATGACTGGGAATCTCTGCATTAGTTTCAATACTAGAGTACTCCCCGACACAATGATGGGCATGCTCACCAAGACACCGAAAATGGCTAATAACAATTGATGTTGTCCCGCTTGCTCCGCAGTGCCAGCAACAGCAATCACATTATCCATACTCATCACCAGATCAGCCACAATGATCGTTTTAATCACAGAAAGTAAATGATCCCCTGGGGATACTTTCACACGCTTATTATCGTCGCTTAATAATTTAACGCCAATCCAGAACAATAACACCGCTCCAACCAGTTTGATATAGGGCAACTGCAGTAAAGTCACGGCAAAAGAAATGAGTAGGATGCGAACGATTATCGCACCTACCGTGCCCCATATAATGCCTTGCATACGCGACCGTGATGGAAGATTACGGCACGCCAAAGCAATCACAATGGCATTATCCCCCCCGAGTAAGATGTCAATCAAAATAATTTGACCAACTGCGAGCCAATTCAAACCTAACAGGAATTCCATCTAGCCGTCTCGCGTCATCAACATGCAAACATCATCGGTTTATAAAATAATATGGGGAAGCCTCAGCTCCCCCATCATCATCTTCATTCAACCTGATTGTAGAATTTTCAGCTCTATCGGCAACACGGCATTTCCATTGCAAAATACCGTACCGATATTGCAGTCAGCACTTACAGTACTGATTTCAGCAAGCGCCCCATTTCAGATGGGTTACGAGTGACTTTAATTCCACATGATTCCATAATGGCCAACTTGGCTTCTGCTGTATCAGCACCGCCTGAAATCAGTGCACCAGCATGTCCCATACGTTTTCCTGGGGGTGCTGTTACGCCTGCAATAAAACCGACTACCGGTTTTTTCATATTGTCTTTGATCCAGTAAGAAGCATTTGCCTCGTCAGGACCGCCGATTTCACCAATCATGATCACAGCATCGGTATCAGGGTCATCATTGAATGCCTTCATGATATCAATATGCTTGAGGCCATTGATTGGGTCACCACCGATACCAACTGCTGTCGATTGTCCCAGACCGAGCGCTGTCAGTTGTCCGACAGCTTCATACGTCAAAGTACCTGAACGTGATACCACTCCGATACGACCTTTTTTATGAATATGGCCAGGCATAATACCAATTTTGATTTCATCTGGTGTAATCAAACCTGGGCAATTTGGTCCCAACAACAACGTCTTGCTGCCAGACTTTGCCATACGATCTTTCAATGCCAGCATGTCACGTACAGGGATACCTTCAGTGATACAGATGGCCAAATCTAATTCAGCTTCCACAGCTTCCCAGATCGCGGCAGCAGCACCTGCTGGTGGAACATAAATCACGGAAACATTGGCGCCAGTCTGTGCCTTGGCTTCTGAAACATTCGCGAAAATAGGAATGCCCTCAAAATCTTCGCCTGCTTTTTTCGGATTCACACCCGCAACAAAAGCGGCTTTGCCATTTGCGTAATCACGACACATCCGTGTATGAAATTGACCGGTTTTACCAGTAATACCTTGAGTGATAACCTTGGTGTCTTTATTTATCAGGATCGACATATCTGTTCCTTGTCCTATTATTTACCGTTAGCTGCGGCAACAACCTTCTGCGCAGCTTCTTCCATACTGTCCGCCGAAATGATCGGCAAGCCTGAATCAGCCAACAGTTTTTTACCAATTTCTTCATTGGTACCCTTCATACGCACCACTAATGGCACCTTCAGGGAAACGGCTTTGGATGCTGCAATCACACCTT
>JAATGO010000364.1 GCA_015654605.1 Betaproteobacteria bacterium | reverse complement strand
TCATTCAGGCATTCATCGCGAAAGCGTCCGTTAAAACTCTCAATAAATCCGTTCTGTGTCGGCTTGCCGGGCTGGATAAATCGCAGCTCCACGCCATGCTCAAAGACCCATTGATCGAGCGCGCGGCAGGTAAATTCCGGGCCCAGATCAGTTCTTATCGTCGCCGGATAGCCGCGAAACAGCGCAATGCTGTCCAGAATACGCGTGGCCTGCACGCCTGAAATCCCGAAGGCAACGGTTACCGTCAGGCACTCCTTCGTGAAGTCATCCACGCAGGTCAGGCACTTGATCCTGCGACCGGTGGCCAGCGCGTCCATGACAAAATCCATCGACCAGTTTTGTGATATCCCCCCTTGGAGATAGGCTGTCCCACAGTAGGCTCAAGCTTGTAAGTCACAAAAAGGTAGTCATTTTTCTTCGCATTTTTAACTTTACGGCGATCTTGGGTGATATAACTATGTAGTTCTTTAACTAAGGACTCAGCCAACGGTAAGATCCGTTCTCTGGTTTTCGCATTAGGCTCATTTGTTCTAGAGTCAGCTCGTTCATCTGCTCGCCTAATGATACTGATCCTGTTAATGCTAAAGTCGATATCCTGTATTCTGATATTCAATAATTCGCCACCTCGAATACCAAGATAAAACAGGAGTAATATCATCAACCGGTTGCGACGCTGCACTTCTATTAAGAAAGGATTTGACTCAGATCCAGGCTGGATGGTTTCAAATAGCACGTCCAATTGAACATCACTCAATGATCTATCTTGCAAATATCTATTCTTACCATTTTTAGATGGGCGCCGATTTTTTATCTGCTCCGCCATAGAATTGATCTGTTCGACAACTTCCAGTTCAGCCGTATTTAAAATATGCATTGCATACCAGCGTAAATAATTAGCAAACGTTGTCAGCCGAGAATACAGAGTTCCATTATCAACTATATCGATCGCCACATCTTCCAACCAAGGATTAGAGGGTACCATTGATGGTTTTTTTCCTTGCTTGCGCTGAGCAAAATCTCGCAGATCATCCAACTCATGTGGCTTCAAGAAATCTTTGGTCAAAAACCGCTGTTCAAGGTTCATGCCGCGACTCTCTATAAATCGTAACAACATAACTAGGTTACTAGCAGCCACCAACATCGTTGAAAAAGCGTCCCCTCTATTACGGCTTTGGGTTATTAAAATAGGGTTGAGTAATACAAGGGAAGGCCAGAAGAACGATCCACCACCATGCAGTTGCGCTCGCCACTATCCATGACAAATTTTGTAACTCCGTAGAGCTTTTTCATACGTCCACAATCACAAAACTTTACATAATCGCAAGGTGCACGATACGCTGAATATTGTCAATTTAAACTTGACATTTTTATTCAGAGCCAGAAACAAAAAACCCCTGTAATAACAGGGGCATATATATCTATACTTTACAGCTTATTCTTAGGTTGACTTCAAAACGGAATATCATCATCCATATCCGAAAAATTCGGCGCTGGACGAGAAGATGCGGCGGCACGTGGCGCGCTGCTGTTGGCAGTACCAACTCCTGGACGTGACCCACTATCGTCTTCCATGGCATTACCACCACCCATACCTTGGCGGCCACCTAGCATTTGCATGGTATCGGCAATAATCTCTGTAGTGTATTTTTCAACACCATCTTTGTCTGTCCATTTACGCGTTTGCAAGCGACCTTCGACGTAAACTTGTGAGCCTTTTTTCAGGTACTGGCCAGCAATCTCTGCCAGCTTGCGATAAAAAGTGATGCGGTGCCATTCGGTTAATTCTTTTTTCTCACCCGTATTTTTGTCTTTCCAGCTCTCTGTTGTCGCCACCGCAATATTGGTAACAGCGTCGCCGCTTGTCATATAACGTGTTTCCGGGTCCCGGCCAAGATTCCCGACGATGATGACTTTATTAACCGATGCCATTATTTCTCCTGAATTTCTATCAATTGCCTAGTTTATAGTACCGCATGATCTTACCCAATCACAAACGAAAAAATTGGTACATCAACATGCGGTGCAAATTAAATGGGTATAAAGATGCTCGCTAAAAACGTTGAATTATACCCACATATACCTCCATCCCCACTACCCACGCTTACCTATACTTAGCAAGTCGCTTGGCATCACATGGGAATCACTATGCTGCCTCATTCACACTGTCACGGCAGTAGTGCGACGTGGCAATTTTTTCATATTAAAGGCAAGTACCAGCCACATTAGTGTTATCGCGGCACACATAAGAAAAACAGAGGCGGGACTAATATGTTGCTTCAGCCAACCACCAGCTGCGCCACCGCAAAACAGCCCTAGTGCCTGCAAAGTATTATAAATACCTAGCGCCGTACCTTTCGCTGCTGGCGGTGCAATCCGGGAAACCAAAGATGGCTGGCACGCTTCCAAAATATTGAATGCAATAAAAAACAACAACAGCAAGACTACCAGCACGCCCCAATGAGGCACTGAGTGCGATAAGGTTTCCCACATGCCAATTTGCACAATT
>JAATGO010000429.1 GCA_015654605.1 Betaproteobacteria bacterium | reverse complement strand
GATCGCAGAAAAATATGGTCGCATTGTGTCAGAAATTCGTCAAGAAATCCGCGCCATCGGAGTTCCTGAACGATTTTCCGATGTGTTGAACGTTCCTGCCAATGAGCATGCGCTAGAAATTACACGTCACTATATTGATCAACATGGTATTGCTTTCGAAGTTGCTGTCAGTGTTTTCCCTGCAGATCGTTTTACTTATGCATTAAATCTTAAACGCTGATTATTCTCTCGTATCCTACCCTAGCAATTTTCACACTCTTTATTTACATACCCCCTCCATTTTCTGTGTAAATCCTCGTCTCACCCTGCCAACGTTTCTACGAATATTTGACTTAACTGCTTTGAATGATATTATGTACACACTTATAATAAGTACGTACATAATTAATTTATCTTCAGTTTTAGCATCCACAGGATATCCCATGGCAACTACCGTTTTCGACTCAGCACTTTTCCAAAATATGTTCGGCACCGAAGAAATGCGCACCATTTTTAATGATCGTGCTTACATTTCGGCGTGTATTGATGCTGAAACGGCATTAGCACGCGCACAAGCCAAAGTCGGTGTCATACCTGCTGCTGCTGCGGCAGAAATCACTTTATTGGCAAGTTACGATAAGCTGAATATCGAAAAACTGCGTACAGAAACCGAAATTGTCGGCTATCCCATACTTCCCATTGTCAAACAACTCAGCGATCAATGTGGCGAATCTGGGCGCTATGTACACTGGGGGGCAACAACACAAGACATCATGGATACTGCCACCATGATTCAATGCAAGCAAGCTATCTCCCTCATTGAGACGCAATTGGAAGCAACCCGTGCTGCTCTTAAACAGTTGGTACTAAAACATGCGGATACAGTAACCGCTGGCCGCACCCATCTACAACATGCCTTGCCCGTCACATTTGGTTTCCGTTGTGCAGTGTGGCTGTCCTCATTAAATCGTCATGCACAACGTCTACAGCAATTAAAGCCACGCGCATTGATGGTTGAATTCGGTGGTGCGGCAGGAACGCTGGCCTCGTTAGGTGATGGTACCGATGGACTGAAAGTACGCGCTGCATTTGCAGAAGAGCTGGGACTGAGCAATCCGCCCATTACCTGGCACGTAGCACGCGATGGTTTAGTCGAAATTGTCACAACACTAGCGGCCATTGGTGGTTCGCTAGGAAAAATTGCCATGGATGTCATGATGATGTGCGCCTCGGAATTTGGTGAGCTGGCCGAACCATTTGTACAAGGACGAGGTGCCAGCTCAACGATGCCACAAAAACGTAATCCGATTTCCAGTGAACTCATGTTTGCTGCTGCCAAAATGCTACGTGAGCGCGCGGCGTTAATGCTAGATAGCCTAATGCAAGATTTTGAACGCGCCACTGGCCCATGGCATCTGGAGTGGAGTGCTTTGCCAGAAAGCTTTCTACTGACATCAAGCTCTTTATCACAAGCACATTTCATGCTCAGTGGTCTAAGCGTCGATGAGAATCGTATGCGCCGCAATCTCGATCTGACTGGTGGTCTCATCGTGGCAGAAGCTGTGATGATGGGATTAGCTCCAGAAATTGGTCGTCAGAATGCGCATGATATCGTCTATGAAGCGTGCAAAGAAGCTATCGAAAAAAATGAAACCTTGTTGGCAGTGTTATCTCGTAATGCCCCCATTGTTAAGAAGCTTGGTCAGGAAAAGTTGGCGCAATTAACCAATCCGGCAAACTATCTGGGCGCCGCTGCAGCCATGGCACGTGAAGTTGCTGCCCATAGCTAAAGCAGGTACAGGGAAATCATGCTAAGTGAACTGCTGACATGCTCCTGCAGTTCACAATTCTAACGAAATACTACGAAAAGCAATGTCTCTCTCCAAATAGATTAGATATGCGCAACTCACGTCAGAGACGTAGACTTTATATATAACATCATTTTTATCAAACAATTACATTTCGCGGTATAACTGCCGGAAGATGAAGCAATCGATCCAATTTTCTCAATGCATTAATTAATTCAATACGATCTTTTGCCTGTCCCAATGAAATACGTATGTAATTAGGTGGAACCTCTCCCTGGCAAAATGCATCTGAAGAAATAACATTCAGCCCTTCAGAACGTGCATGCCTGGCAAAGCTCTGAGAAGTCCAATGTGCAGGCAGTGGTTGCCAACGATGTATGGCACTACCTGATATTCCAGGAATAAAGCCAAGAATTTTTTCAGCCAATTCTTTCCTCGCACTTGCCTCGTTACGAATACCGTTCAACAAAGTCAATGCCGATCCATCATGAATCCATTGTGTTGCTAACGCTGTTGTCAACGGTGTAGACATCAAGACAAATGAGCGCAACGTTGCCAAAAATTCTTCATGCTCCATTCCCTTTGGAGTCAACATGTAAGCAGTTCTCAGACCTGGCATTAGGCATTTCGATAATGTCGCCACATAAAATACGTGTTCAGGTGCAAAGTAGGCAAGTGGCCGCGGTGCCTGTTCTGTCAAAAGCCAATACGGATCATCTTCAATAATTTTTATCTGGTGCTTGATGGCCACAGCGACAATCTCTTTACGACGAGACTCTGACATGGTGCGCGTAGTTGGATTCTGTTGTGTCGGATTAAGGTAAACAAGGCGAGCATGATATTGCTTGATCAACTCTTCCAGTGCATCCGGCAACAGTCCATCTTCATCGACTTTCACTGCAATGACCGTTCTTCCTAATTGAGATGCCACCGATAACAATCCTGGATATACTAATGGCTCTGTGAGAATCACATCGCCCGGCCTGGTCAACGTCAGTATCAATGCAGCAAGAACAGACTGCGCACCTGGGCACACAATAATTTGCTCCGCATCAACCGCATCAAACATTGGTGCCAGCCACATAGCACCAGCTGTGCGTGCAGCGCCACCACCACCTCCCAAATGGTAAGTCATTAAGAGTGCAACATCACTTCTCATGAGAACCTGAGACAAGCCCTGCTTGAGGAACTCAGCTAGATTGACTCCCGCAGGTGCCGGTGGAATATTCATACTCAAATCGACTATATGACTAAGATCAAATTTAGGGGCAGCAACAAATGTCCCGGACGCCCCTTTCGCCTCCACCAAATGACGATTACGTGCCTCGGTGTAAGCTCGCGTAATCGTCGTCAAATCGGCTTTCAGTCGTTTCGCCAACAACCGCTGAGGAGGAAGACGGTCCCCTGACTGCAATCGCCCATCAGAGACGGCCTGTTCAATAAGCGCCACAATCTGCAAATAGCGAGGTACCCCATTGCCTGCAAAATCTGTCCCCCAATCGAAAGAAATATTGCCATCTTTCACGGTTATCCTTTCTGTGTCATTAATGATGTATGGATATTGTCTGGATTGATACCATAATTATACGGTGTTAGTATGGATTCAAATTCACATTAAATCCATACATTTAATAAGAAGCTGTATTAGCCGTGCTACAGATAATCCTGCTACAAAAGGGGTTTGTTAGTTTTCACTCATGCCGCATTGCAAAAGCCTCCTGATGTATGTATGGATTATGACTATCTAACCAACAGGCATTCGCCATATGAATCAATCAGACTCCGTGGAAATACTAGGCAGCGATCTAGTGACAGAAAATTTCCTTCCGACAACAAATTTTTTCTCTGCATGGCGGCAGTATGCAAGCAGCTTGGTATCAGTGGTGCTACTTGCGGGTTGCCATATAGAACTTCTTTCTCCGAAAGGGGATATTGGTGCACAAGAAAAAACGCTCATCCTTGTTGCCCTGGGAGTCATGTTGCTGGTTGTTATCCCCGTCATTTTATTGACTCTCTTTTTTGCGTGGCGTTACCGCGCATCTAACACCAAGGCGACTTATTCACCCAAATGGGCACACTCCACCAAGATAGAAGTCATCGTCTGGAGTATCCCCTGCGTCATTGTCGTTTTTCTTTCAGTGTTAATTTGGGGAACAACGCATTCCTTGGATCCTTACAAACCTCTCAAATCCGATGTGGCGCCAGTCAATGTTGAAGTTGTGGCACTGAATTGGAAGTGGCTCTTTATCTATCCCGATTATGGTATTGCGACAGTCAATCATCTCGCTATTCCGGTAAATACACCCATTGCCTTCAAATTAACAGCGGAATCCATCATGAATTCCTTTTTCATTCCGCAGTTAGGTAGTCAAGTATATGCCATGGCCGGAATGCAAACCCAACTTCATCTGATCGCAGATACCCCTGGCGTCTATCACGGCCTGTCGTCGGCATATAGTGGTGCGGGATTTTCAGACATGCACTTTGACACGGTTGCCACCAGTGAGCAAGATTTTGAAAGATGGATTCAAGAAGTGCGTCACTCACCACAACAATTAACTGCCGAAACGTATAAAGAGTTGGAAAAATCTAGTATCAAAAATTCAGTCGCGTTATACGCGCACGTCGACGACGGCTTGTTCAACAATATTGTTCATCGCTATATGCCCGACATGATGAATGATGACCCTACGATGATGAATATGAAAATACATCCCACAGAAGCGAAGGCCGCGGAGTAAATATATGTTAGGAAAACTGAACCTGGAAGCCATTCCGTACCATGAACCTATCATCATGGGAACTCTGGCCATCGTTGTTATGTTGGGTATTGCCTTATTGGCCACCATTACCTATTTCAAAAAATGGCACTATCTCTGGACGGAATGGATCACCTCGGTTGATCACAAACGTATTGGCGTCATGTATATTATCTTTGCGCTGATCATGCTGGTGCGTGGTTTCGCGGATGCTCTGATGATGCGCACACAACAAGCTATTGCATTTAACGATGCTGCAGGATATCTCCCACCGCATCATTACGACCAGATATTTACTGCGCATGGCGTGATCATGATATTTTTCGTGGCAACCCCATTGATACTGGGATTAATGAATGTTGTTGTACCGCTGCAGATCGGTGCTAGAGATGTTGCTTATCCCTTTGTTAATTCCCTCAGCTTTTGGCTATCCGTTGCAGGAGCCCTCCTCGTTATGTGCTCCATGTTTGTGGGAGACTTCGCAGCCACAGGTTGGGTCGCTTATCCACCGCTTTCAGAATTAGGATACAGTCCAACTGTGGGAGTCGACTATTACATATGGGCACTCCAGATATCGGGATTGGGAACCACTTTCTCCGGTATTAATTTTATTGTCACCATCCTACGCATGCGGGCACCAGGCATGAATCTGATGAAGATGCCAGTATTCACCTGGACGGCCCTCATCACCAATATTCTGATTGTCGCCGTATTCCCTGTACTAACCGCCACACTGGTACTTCTCAGTGCCGACAGATACCTGGACATGCATTTCTTTACTAATGAGTTAGGAGGAAATGCGATGATGTACATTAATCTGATCTGGGTTTGGGGCCATCCAGAAGTGTATATCTTGATTCTTCCTGCCTTTGGTGCCTTCTCGGAAATCATCGCGACCTTCTCAGGCAAACCTTTATTTGGCTATAAATCGATGGTCTATGCGACATCTTCCATCGGTATCCTTTCCTTCTTTGTCTGGTTACATCACTTCTTCACTATGGG
>JAATGO010000351.1 GCA_015654605.1 Betaproteobacteria bacterium | reverse complement strand
CGTCGGATCAAGACCTCCTTGCGCCAATACGCTTGCCACCAAACTGGTCGTAGTGGTTTTTCCATGTGTTCCTGCAATCGCAATGCCCTGTTTGAGCCGCATCAGTTCGCCCAGCATAACTGCTCGCGGCACAATCGGAATATGCGCTTTGCGTGCTGCCAGTACTTCTGGGTTATCACTTTTCACTGCTGTTGACGTCACAATAGCGTCAGCATTCGCAATATTTTCTGCTGCATGTCCATGTTGTATCTTGACGCCCAACTGTGCCAGACGTGAAGTCGCTGCGTTACTGCCAAGGTCAGAGCCTGATACACCATAACCAAGATTGAGCATGACTTCAGCAATGCCACTCATTCCGGCACCACCGATTCCAACAAAATGGAAATTTTTTACCCTATGCTTCATATCTTCTCATTCATCAAGCAAACTGGCCTGTCATCCATATGATTCACATACACATGATTCACGTAATGTATTTCGTATCTCATTGATAAGCCAATCTTTCTAGCACCAACGCAATGCTTTCATTCGCATTACGTCTACCTTGTTTATAAGCGGCCTGCGCCATAGCCTCACAGGCAGGTCGTTGCAACTGCTGCAGCAAATTGGCCAAGCTATCAGGCGTCATTTCACTCTGTGGCAAATAGATTGCAGCATGATGTAATGCCATCCACTGCGCATTATCTCGTTGATGTGATGTCGTCGATGCGACCAATGGTACCAACACGCTAGCAATGCCAGCCGCCATCAACTCAGAAACGGTAATCGCACCAGCACGGCAAATGACGATATCTGACTGTGCGTAGCAATGTGCCATGTCATCAATAAAATCAACAACTTCTGCCTGCACCTGTGCCTGTGCATAAGCCTGCTGTAATGCGGCAATATGCTGTTTCCCTGATTGATGCATTACGATCGGACGCGCCTCTACTGGGATGCGTGCCAAGGCTTGCGGCAGACAATCATTCAAGGCTTTTGCCCCCAGACTTCCTCCTACGACCAATAGCCGTAATGAGCCACTACGTTGTTGATAGCGTTCCGTTGGCGTTGGTAAAGCAATGATTTCCTTGCGCACCGGATTACCACTCACCTCTGCCTTGTTAGCGGCACGACCATAATCAGCAGGAAATCCAAACAACACGCGCGCAGCAAAGGGCGTTAATATTTTGTTAGATAACAATAGTGCTGCATCTGCATTGACTAACACCAACGGAACACCACGTAACTTTGCCATGATGCCCCCTGGCACCGTTACATAACCGCCCATACCTAACACGATATCTGGCTGTCGTTTTCCCAGAATATGCCAACAACTACCCAAGCTAATCAATAAATTCCATACGCCGCGCAGAGTATGATGCCATCCTTTGCCACGTAACCCAGCAAAAGAAATCATGTCCATTTCAATTCCCTGCTTGGGAACTAGGTCGCATTCCATACCGTGTTTCGTGCCCAACCAGGACACCTGCCAACCACGCTCACGCATAGTTTCAGCAATCGCAAGCCCTGGGAAGATATGCCCTCCGGTACCAGCTGCCATGATCAATAAACGCGGTGAACTCATAATCGTCCTCCGCGCATGAGCACCCGATTTTCATAATCAATACGCAACAGAATCACCAAGCCAATACAATTGAGCAGTACCCCAGAACCACCATAGCTCATCAATGGCAAGGTAAGCCCTTTGGTCGGTAACAATCCCAGGTTCACTCCCATATTGATAAATGTCTGTACGCCAATCCAGATGGCAATACCTTTAGCAACTAACCCTGCAAAAGTTAGGTCGAGCGCAATGGCTTGCCGACCTATTACGAAGGCATGTTTGATCAGCCAGTAGAACAGCAATATCACTACCAGTACACCAACAAATCCTAATTCCTCTCCAATCACGGCAAGCAGAAAATCGGTATGTGCCTCTGGCAGATAATGTAATTTTTCAACACTACCACCCAAACCAACCCCAAACAATTCGCCACGACCAAATGCAATCAGAGAATGTGATAACTGATAAGCTTTACCTAAAGAATTGTCTTCATCCCATGGATCGAGATAAGCAAAAATCCGTTCTCGCCGCCAAGGAGATAAAATAATCACCAAAGAAAAAATACCTACTAGAGTAGCGCCGATACCACTAAACCAAATACCGTTAATACCTCCCAGAAACAAAATGCCCATTGCGATGCAGACAATCACGCCAAAGGCACCCAGATCTGGTTCCAGCAACAGCAGCAAACCAACACATCCCACCGCCAATGTCATTGGCAAAAAACCTTTGGTCAGCTTATGCATCACATGCTGCTTGCGCACTGTATAGTCCGCGGCATATAAAACAATAAACAATTTCATCAACTCTGATGGCTGCAGATTGAATACTCTGAATGATAGCCATCGTTTTGCGCCATTAACACCCTTGCCAACACCAGGAATCAACACCAGCGCTAAAAAAATCAGCGTAATCACAAATAGATATGGCGCCCATTTTTGCCACGTTTCAATTTTGATCCGAAATACCACTGCGCCGATCAATACTGATACCACAATAAAAATGGCTTGTCGTACAAGAAAATGCCAGGTTGTATAGTTGGCATACTTTGGAGAATCCGGTAATGCAATCGATGCTGAATACACCATGACCAAGCCCAGCAACATCAGGATCATCACAACCCAGATTAACGGCTGGTTATATTCCATCATCTTCGAGCGTTGCTCTATTCCGGCAACCCCAAAGCTTTTTCTCAAGCTATCCCGAACGAGCATTCCGGGCGACTTTGTGCTCCGCCAAGGTAAGATTCCAGATAAGGTGAATTTCATACCATCACCTCACCACAGGAAAGTGCAAATTCACGTACCGCTTCTACAAATACACGTGCCCGGTGCGCGTAATTGTCAAACATATCGAAACTCGCACACGCTGGTGACAATAAGACTGCATCCCCTGGCTGCGCCATTTGTCCAGCCTTTTGCACTGCCTCTTCCAAGGTCAAGCAATCAATCAACACAATTCCTGTTGCTTCCAGGACAGCACGAATAGCAGGAGTATCACGTCCAATTAAAAACACGGCACGGCTATATTTTGATACTGGCTCGAGCAATGGAGAAAAATCTTGCCCTTTACCATCACCGCCCGCAATGAGCAATAACCGATTCGGCTTGCCACCATGCCCGAGTCCATTCAATGCGGCAACTGTCGCACCAACATTGGTGCCTTTGCTATCATCGTAATACTCTACATCGCGAATTGTTGCCACCAGTTCTACACGATGTGGCTCACCTGGATAGTCACGTAATCCATGCAACAGGCTAGCCAAAGACAACCCGATAGAACGACATAACGCCAAGGCAGCCAAAGCATTCATTGCGTTGTGTACCCCACGAATTTTCAGTGCGTCCACTGGCATCAAGCGTTGAATCATGACAGAGGCAACAGCGTGCTCCTCCTGATTTTTCTTACGTCGACGTCCTTCGGGTTTTTCCTCATCATCTTGCGCTATAGCATATGCCAACCACAACATCCCATTGTCATTCACCAGTCCGAAATTATCGACTTGATCCGGTACCTCCATGCCAAAGGTAGAGATCATACTGTCACTATCGGTCGCGGCCAGCTTCATTACCAGTGCATCATCACGATTAAGAATTCGTATCGTATGTTCACCAAAAATGCGGGCCTTATCTACAGCATAGGCTTCCATGCTGCCATGCCAGTCCAAATGATCTTGCGTCAGGTTAAGTACGGCTGCAGCATCCGGTGCCAGAGTGTATGTCATATGCAATTGGAAACTCGATAATTCCAATATCCATGCCTGCGGCAAATTCTCTATCTCTTGCATCAATAATGCCCGTAAAACATCCAGCACACTGGGACTGATATTACCGGCTACACGCACATCCAATCCTGCTCGCTGACATAGCATCCCCGTCAACCGGGTCACTGTCGTCTTGCCATTGGTTCCTGTAATTGCCAATATTTTTGGCGTATATCCTTGCCGTTCGCGCAATGCTGCCAAAGCTTGGGCAAATAATTCAATTTCACTCCACAATGGAATACCAAGTTTTTCAGCAGCAGGCACCACCAACGATAGATCTTTGTCTGGAACCAATCCAGGACTAACTGCCACAAAATCCATGTCGATCAACAAATCGGAGGTCAATTCTGCTACATCGATAAATTCTGCTTCTGGAACCGCTGTACGTAGTTGATGCAAACGTTCATTTACTACCTGCGCACCACGTGTATCCACCACGCGTATGCGTGCACCACAGTAAGCCAGCCACAGCGCCATTGCCAGGCCAGACTCGCCGAGTCCAAGTACAAGAACGTTTTTATCTGTGTAATTCATAAAATATACAGCGTCATCCTTTTCAAGCTAATTCAAATACCACAAGAGAAAATATCACTGCACGTATGCTACTGAACTTGTTTATCAATTTTTCTCATCGATACTACTTGTCAACCTGCCTATCGCAACTTCAGTGTGGACAATCCAATCAATATCAGCATCATGGTAATGATCCAAAATCGCACAACAACCTGTGTCTCTTTCCAGCCCTTCTGCTCATAGTGATGATGCAATGGCGCCATCAATAAAATTCGTCTTCCCACTCCATATCGTCTTTTCGTGAATTTGAAATACGTCACCTGCAACATCACCGAAAGAGTTTCAACAACGAAAATACCTCCCATGATGAAAAGGACAATTTCCTGGCGCACAATCACCGCAATTGTTCCCAATGCACCGCCTAGTGCCAGAGCTCCGACATCGCCCATAAAAACTTGGGCAGGGTAGGCGTTATACCAAAGAAAAGCTAAACCAGCGCCAGCCATCGCACCACAAAAAATCAGCAATTCTCCGGCACCAGGTATATGAGGAATGAGCAAATATTTAGCATTACTGGCACTCCCCGTCATATAAGCAAAAATTCCTAACGCTGCGCCGACTAACACCGTAGGCATAATCGCTAGCCCGTCCAGTCCATCTGTCAGATTAACGGCATTACTGGTGCCCACAATGACAAAGTAGGTCAGTGCAATAAATCCCCAT
>JAATGO010000394.1 GCA_015654605.1 Betaproteobacteria bacterium | reverse complement strand
TGCGACTGTTATTAGCAGGCACAAACAATAAAGAGCGCCACCGCTGCAACATCGTCATGTCAGCTCCAATTCGGCAGTCATGACAACAGCACCATTATCATTAAGCGCCCATAAATCAGCCCCGCCATCACGACTGCATCCACAAAGTGTCATGATTCCATTATCGAATGCAGGTTGTCGCCCACGAAAAGAAAAACTGGCAATGTGTGCATCAGGATGATGACGCACAAATAAATCCACAAGTAATGTTGCCGTCAATGGCCCATGCACGACGAGACCGGGATAAGCCTCTACGTTTGCACAGTAAGCACGGTCGTAGTGAATCCTGTGGCCGTTAAAAGTTAATGCTGAATAGCGGAACAATAGCACTGGATCAGGGGAAATCTGTCTCACCCACTCTGCAGTGGGTAACACGGGTGACGACACCTTTACCACTTCGGTCGCAACCTTTGGCATATCTCGATACACAATATCTTGATGTTCAACAAGTAACTGCTTTTGTTCTGATGACCAGACATGCGTCACATTGACAAAAACTAGCTCACCACTTTTCCCCGACTTGTACTCTATACCGGTCACCATTGAGTCTCTGCACAATAACGTGCCAATCTGAATCGGAGCAAAAAATGTTATGCGACTACCTGCCCACATACGTCTAGGTAGGGGTACTGGGGGTAAAAAACCACCGCGTTTTGCATGCCCATCATCATCGATCTGGCTTTGTCTTGTTTGTGGCAACAAATAGAGCCAGTGACCTAATGGTGCAATAGTATTAGTTGGCCATGGTGGCTCTGAATAATCAAGCGTAGCAGCTAATCCTGTCAGTGGTGATCTAGCTACAGTATCGCTCACTGACTCTGTACGTCCTAACCATTGTTTAAGATATTCCATATCCATGATGTTTCCTCTTTACGCAGTCTGTGCTTGGCGTAACATATTTTTTGCAATCACCAACTGCTGGATCTGGCTCGTACCTTCATAAATACGCAACAACCTGACATCCCGATAAAACCGTTCAATGCCAGATTCAACCATATAACCGGCTCCACCAAATATCTGCAATGCTCGATCTGCCACACGGCCACACATTTCGGAAGCAAACAATTTCGCACACGCTGCCTCTGTGCTATGAGCAAGACCATCATCCCTGCGCCTGGCAGCATCAATGACCATACACCGCGCTGCATATAATTCCGTTTTGCTATCGGCAAGCATCGCTTGTACTAATTGAAATTGACCAATGGCTTGCCCAAATTGATGGCGCTCCATGGCATAACGTAAAGCATCTGCCAGCATGCGCTGTGCAACACCGACACAGACAGCAGCAATATGAATACGCCCTTTATCCAGCGTTTTCATCGCGGTACGAAATCCTTGCCCCTCTTTGCCACCAATAATATTGGTGGCGGGCACTCGGCAATTGTCAAAAATAACATCACATGTATGTGAACCTTTGAGCCCCATTTTCCGATCAATTTTCCCCAATGTAATGCCTGGAGTATTTGCTTCGACAATAAAGGCACTGATCCCAGCTCCCCCCATTTCTACCGACCCCGTACGAGCCATAACGGTAAACACACCTGCTTGTGGCGCATTTGTAATATAACGCTTGGTACCATTAATCAAGAAAGTATCACCATCGCGAATAGCGGTAGTACGTAAAGACAATGCATCTGAACCAGCTTCTGGCTCAGTGAGTGCAAACGATGCAATGGTTTCTCCACTTGCCATTTTTGGTAACCACTTTTTTTTCTGCTCTTCCGTCCCATCGATTACTATAGTTTGCGAACCAATCCCCATGTTGGTTCCTAAAATGGAACGAAAGGCAGGAGATGTTTGACACAATTCAAATACTGTCAGCATCTCTTCTTCTGAACTGAATCCTAACCCACCGTATTCTTGTGGGATCGTCAAACCAAACAAACCCATTTCCTTCATGTGAGTCACCAATTCTCCTGGCAACTCATCGGTATCCGCCACTTGCTGTTCTGCTGGAACTAACCGTTGTCGTACGAACCGCGCAACATTATCCAATACTGCTTGTAATATTTCGGCATCGTGGATCATACCGTTACCTCCCCTTCTGTCATCGATTTTTTCAGCTGTATGCGTTCTATCTTCCCTACAATAAAGAGGAAACTGCATACTGCCAGTACAGCATTAATCGCTACGTACAATAATGCGCCATCAAATGATCCTGTGGTCTGAACAATATATCCAATAACAATAGGTGTCGTAATGCCAGCCAAATTGGCAAAGGTATTAAACAGTGCTCCTGCTAAACCGGCAGCTTCTTTCGGTGATGTATCAGCCACAACAGTCCACCCTAGACTACCGACACCTTTTCCAAAAAAGGCTACCGCCATAATCACTATCACGACAGTCTGTGATGTAGTCCAGTTACAAGCGACAATACTCGTGGAAAGCAAAAGTCCGACTACAATTGGAATTTTTCGAGAAACCGTTGCAGAATGACCGCGACGTAACAGATGGTCTGAAAAGATACCGCCAAGAACACCTCCAAGAAAACCGCATACAGCAGGGAGCGATGCAATAAACCCCGCCTTCATGATCGGCATATGCAATGCCTTGATGAGATAAATTGGAAACCATGTGAGAAAGAAATAGACAATCGTTGTGATGAAATATTGTCCCGCATAAACTCCCAGCATCATGCGACTACTTAACAGTTGTTTCAGACAGGCCCAGGTATTGATTTTCTGTTGTTGTCCCTTGCTACTTATTTTGTCAATATCGACCAGTCCACCACCTTGTGCAATATGGGTAATTTCTTCCTGGTTAACCCAAGGATGATCCACTGGGAGATGATACAAAAGATACCATCCAAGACTCATCAACATACCAATCACACCCATGACCAGATACACATGCGTCCATCCCATTGAATGCGTAATCCATCCCATCAATGGGGTAAATACCACGGCTGCTGCATATTGAGCAGAATTAAAAATGGCGGATGCAGTACCACGTTCTGTAGTAGGAAACCAAGTCGTCACAACACGACTATTGGCAGGAAAAGCTGGACCCTCAAAAGCACCAACACAAATACGAAGTAAAAATAAAGTAATAATGGCCGTGGGAATACTCATCCACCCCACAAATCCCTGTAGAAATGTAGAGAACGACCAACAGAAAATACTTAGTGCATATACTTTCTTGGAGCCAAATCGGTCGAGCAGCCACCCTCCGGGTAATTGCGCCAACATATAAGCCCAGGCGAATGAAGAAAATAAATAACCTAAAGTAATAGAATCTATATTGAATTCACTTTGTATCGTGGTGCCCGTGATAGATAAAATAGCCCTATCTGCGTTATTGAGCATGGATACAATAAAAAGCATTGCGACAACTAAATACCGGATATTGGTACGTTTGGTTACTGCTCCCACCACATGCTCTATTGGCTGCGATGATAATGACTGATTTGGTAAAGATGGCATAACTGTCTCCTGATATAACTCGCTCTTCTTATTAGGCGATTTCACTTTTTATGGGATCACAACATAAATTACAACCTATTAACGACATCAAAACCACCCGATATTCAAATAATTACCCGTAACGCCCTCCCGTCACATGCAATGTTTCTCCAGTAATAAAACTGGCACGTTCAGAGGCTAGAAAAGCTACCGCATCAGCAATATCTTCAGGTTGTCCTGTGCGACGTAGTGGCGTGTTTTTAATCGCGCTTTCCCGGATTTTTTCAAAATGTCCGAGTGACTTAACCGCTTCCGTTTCAACAAAACCAGGAGCCACTGCATT
>JAATGO010000015.1 GCA_015654605.1 Betaproteobacteria bacterium | reverse complement strand
TTTTAGCAAATGCTGGTTGACCATCCTGATGACATGGAAGCGATCGGCGACAATGATGGCATTCGGGAAGTACTGTCGGGCAATCCGGCGGTAAGTGTCTGACAGGTCCATGACGATGATGCGTATGCTCCTTGCCCGGCAAGCGCCTGAGGTAGCTGCGCAGGCTTGGCTCTGAATGGCCTGGCTCGACATCGAACACCTTGTGATTCTTCAAGTCCACCAGCGTCGTGGCATACCCCTTCTTCCGACTGAAGAAGTGTTCATCAATCCCCAGCACCTGGGGACAGGATCGACTCGATAGTTCTGATACCCGCCGTTTTACAAACGACTGGTACCAACGCTCCACTGTCGCACTGCCTATGTGATGCGTACGCGTGAGTTGACGCTGGCTGACTCCTCCCTCATGCGCTTCAAACACCTCCAGCCGGTACGTTTCTATCGCTCTCAGGCGTGGCCGAACCCCGGCAAACCGATGCCGGAAATAACGCCCATCTTGTCCACAGTACCTGCATGCCTGGCACCCTTCGGCCTGCCCCATACATGAATATGCTGCCATCTCTCTACTCGTAAAACCACCACATCTCGCCACCCGACTATACTATCGACTAGGGACATCGGTATTACCTCCATGACACTCGTTCTTCCTAAAAACAAGTTTAATGAATACTGATCGTCCTCCGTTTATGAGGTAGTGCCGAACGTATTAAATATGCCTCTGCACCAATTCAATAAACTGTGAACGCTGTAAACTTTCCGCTACATTGGCATTAAAGACTAAGAGAACAGCACTCTCTAATGTGCCCGCCTGCACCGCTAACCGTCGCCATACCACTTCGTCCGCATTAATTGCTTTAAGCGATGCAGGTAAAATGGTCACACCAAGCCCCGCTGCCACCAAACCAAGAATCGTTGGCGCCTCGTGTGCTTCCTGCGCCAGTTTTGGCATGAAGCCAGCCAACGCACAGAGATCATAAACCTGTTCATAAAAACTCGATCCCAAACCTTTAGGACGCAGCACAAACGGTTCACCGGCTAATGATCTGATTGGAATAGGCTCGGGTAATCTTGCCAGTGGATCGTCGCCATGCAATGCTAAAGTCAGCATATCTGTCATCACAGGTAATGCTTTAATTTCTCGGGGCATTTTCAGAGATGATGATGGCCGCAGCAATCCAATATCAAGATCACCGCTGAGCAACGATTCAAGTATCAATTCCGATGTCATGTATCTGATTTTTAGATGCACTCCTGGCAACGCTAAACGATACGCGCGTACTGCGCGCGGAAAAAACGGCGTGTAGGCAGCGGTCACTGTAAAACCAATCCGCAGATTGCCTGACTCACCGCGACCAACGCGTTGCACAGTTTCCACAGCGTGTTTGGCCTGTACTAACGCCGCACGCGCCTCTACTAAAAAAATGCGACCAGCATCTGTCAACTCCACGCGTCGCTTGGTACGACTAAATAACACTGCTCCCAGCGTTTCTTCCATATCCTGAATGTGCTTGCTCAGTGGTGGCTGACTGATATTCAGGCGCTGTGCTGCTCGGCTAAAGTGAAGTTCTTCAGCAACGGCAACGAAATATCGAAAATCACGCAGATCCATGACTTATACCAAAAAAGAATAAATATGCATTTAATTATATATTGGACGCACACTTCGTGTCGGCCGATTATCTGTCTCACGCACTTGCAACATCGCAGCATCTCGGTTTCCCGATCCCAGGCAGTTCATTGATACCCAGGCGAATTCATGGACACAAAAATTTCTCAAGAGCAATTCAATGCAATCCAATTGGTAACAGATTGCATGTCTGTCTCGCTGATATGCACGCATCGTATGTTGCCTGCATGGGCTGCGTACTTGGTATCTCTAACGCCTTCCAGCACCATTCATTTCCCCCGTTCCGCTGCATCACAAAACATCTCTGCACAATTACGCATGTCTGGTGTTTTCGCAGTGGCTCATAACGTTCAGTAGAAAGGTAATGTGTAATGACAACTTCCATCAATCAGGACGAGTATCGCGATGAGGTCGCGGAATTAATCGCCAATTACGTGGTGAATGTTTCCAGCAAACTGAGTGATACCACAGCACGTTCCGTGAAAAACGCACTGATCGATTCCATCGCCGTTTCTATCGTCGCCCTGCAAACACCTGCAGCACAAGCAGCACGCCGCCATGCATATCGCTTCCCGATTGATGGTGAAGGCTGTGTTATCTGGGGCACGCAAAAGCGCGTTGCACCAGAACTTGCCGCATTGACGAATGGTGTGTTACTTCGCTGTCTTGATTACAACGATTTCTTTGTTGGTGAACGCAACAGTGGCCATCCCAGTGACATGATCGGTGGCGTCATCGCTGCAGCAGAATGGTTGAATGTACCAGGCGAGAAATTGATGGTTGCCATTGCTGTTGGTTATGAAGTTGTCGCTGCCGTCTTCGATGCATTTTCTACTGCACCTGGTGAATGGGATTACACCAACTTGACCGCAATCGGTGCCACCTGTGCAATCGCCAAACTGTTTGATCTCGATGCTGGACAAGTTCGTGAAGCACTGGCAATGACTGTCGTGCCACATATGGCGACCGATGAAATTGAATCTGGTGACCTCAATAAACGTGGCGACCTGACCATGTGGAAGCGCTTCAATGGTAGCGATGCCGTACGTAATGCATTGCAAGCATGTCTGTTAGCATCAGTTGGTGTTGAAGGAGCAGTGCGTCCTTTCGTTGGCAAACATGGCTTTATCAAAAAACTCGCTAATAAACATGATCCACTGCCAACATTACGCGACCGAATGGATCCATCATTACCTCTGAGTCGTATCACACAGACCTTTATGAAGCGTTGGCCGGTTGGCTCAGTCGCGCAAAGTGCCATTCAGGCGGCGTTGGATGCACGTTCCAAAGTGTCCGATATTGCGCAAATTAAATCCGTGCGCGTATTTGCCGAAGAAGGTGCATACGACCACCTTGTCGCAATTCGTCAAGACCCATGGCATCCCATTTCTCGTGAAACTGCCGATCACTCACTTCCTTACATCGTCGCTGCGGCAGTGATCGATGGTTATATCAAGGTCAATAGCTTCAGTCCAAAAGTTGTCCTGGATAAGGCGCGTCAGGATTTCCTTACATCGAAAGTCACTGTTGTGCCAGCTCCAGAACTCGGCACCATTGCTGGTGGCAAACATGCCCGCGCCGCCGCTGGTTACTTGTCACGTGTTGAAATTGAATTGGTTGATGGCACTGTTGTACATGGATCAGCCCTACCTTTCCCTGGCCATCCAAAAAATCCATTCTCAGATGCGGATCTCGATGCCAAACTTCGCGAAAACGTCGAGCCCTTAGCTGGCGCGGAACACACTGCTAAGTTGGCGGCAAAGTTGCGCTCAATTGAAAAAGCCACGCATGTACGCGAATTGACTGCGTTACTTGCCTTTGGCGATGGTAGCGTGATTGATAAACCACAGCAAGCTGATTGATCAACATTACGCACATGAATTGTGCACGGTGTCTTCAAGAGAAATCCGGAAACGACACCGTTGCAACCAAATAACCGAACAACTGGATAACTGGAGATAACAACTTATGGTTACCGCAGCAGAAAATACAATCCTAACAAGAACTGGACCTGGCACACCGATGGGTGATCTGTTCCGCCGTTACTGGATTCCCGTGATGATGAGTTCCGAACTGTCGGAACCAGATGGCCCACCTGTACGAGTGTCACTGCTATCAGAAAAACTACTTGCTTTTCGTGATACCTCAGGACGCATCGGCCTAATGGATGAATTTTGTGCGCATCGCCGTGTTTCATTATGGTTTGGTCGTAATGAAGAAGATGGTATTCGCTGTCCATATCACGGTTGGAAATACGATGTGAATGGGCAGTGCACAGAAGTGCCATCAGAACCAAAAGAAAATGGATTCTGCAACAAAATAAAACTGAAAGCCTATCCCTGTATCGACCTCGGTGGTGTGATCTGGACCTACATGGGACCACCAGAACTAAAACCCGCCGAACCTGCATTTGAATGGGTAGATCTGCCAGATTCGCATCGTTTCATTTCACGCCGATCACAAGAAAACAATTACTTGCAGGCTCTAGAAGGCGGCATCGATTCGAGCCACGTTTCTTTTCTGCATAGTGGCGAGCTCGATACTGATCCACTGCATCGTAATACCCAGGGAGCAAAATATGCTCGCTCCAAGAAAACCACGTTCGACATGCTTGATGTTCCTGGCGGGTTGATTATTGGTGCACGACGCGATGCCGAACCTGGACAAAACTATTGGCGTATCACACCATGGATCATGCCATGGTATACATTGATCCCTCCCTACAGTGGTAATGCGCTAAATGGGCATGTCTGGGTACCAATGGATGATGACAACTGCATGGCATGGTCGATTACCTTCCATCCAAGTCGGCCATTATCAGATGCAGAACGCGATGCAATGATCAACGGCAAAGGCGTCCATGTCGATCTTATTCCTGGCACAACAATCCCGACCGCTAATCGCAGCAACGACTATATGATGGATCGTGCTGCACAGAAAAGTGGTCGCTACTACAGTGGTGTCAAAGGACTGGCAATCCAAGATGCATCGCTACAAGAAAGCATGGGGCCTATTGTTGATCGCACAGAAGAAAATCTCGTCTCGACAGACAACCCAATTATCTTTGCTCGTCGTAAATTATTGAAAGCAGCCAAAGATTTAGCTGCTGGTAAGCCAGTACCAGGATTGGAAATTACTGACCAACGCGTACGCTCGGCATCTTTCTTGCTTCCTGTAGAAGAAAGCTTCAAGGAAAAAACTCTCGACTCTGTGAAGGTGCGTCAAGGTGAGCCACACGTTGCAGTGTAACGATGTGGTGCAATCTAGACATGGTCATGAGGTGTCGGTTCGGCATCTGATAGGAATATAAATTTTGTAGTAATCGTAGTCACTGCTGTAATGGTAACAACTGATCGATGCATCAATCATACATTCACCATGTATTAATCGGTCAGTGATATCAAGAAGGGAACGTGCCGAGAAGTCTGTATCTGAAAGACTCAAATAGGCAAGCTGGAGTAGACAAGATTTGAATACAGACAAGAGAGTTTTGCCGTTTCGATGTGTATACACAGCAAAGGGATTTGATATGAAACAGTACCTAGTCGGCAAATTGGCCCTGCTTGTCGTTGCGCTAGTGATGTCGTTCGCGACACAAGCGCAACAGGGTCCAAGAGATATCAAAATCGTGCTCGCGACCGCGCTTGATACGGTTGAGCCATGCAACATGATGACCACCAGCGACACTGGCATTGTTCTACGCCAGAACGTTGTCGAATCACTGACCCAACTTGATCCAAAAGATAGCGCAGTATTGCCATTACTTGCGACATCATGGAAACCCATGGATGAAGCAGCGACAACTTGGCGCATCACTTTACGCAAAGGAGTTAAGTTCCATGATGGTTCAGATTTCAATGCACAAACAGTGGCAACCGCCATCGATCGTCTATTTAGTCCAGAACTTGGATGTCGTGATCGCATTCGTCTGTTTGGAAAGAATAAACTGAACACCAAAATTATCGATGCCAATACGATCGATATTATTGCAGACCAACCGCTGCCACTGATGCCCTCCTATCTGGCACAAATCGCAATGACCTCACCAAAGATGGATGCGCTGCACCTCAGTAGACAACCAGCCGGCACTGGTCCGTATCAGCTGGAGAGCTGGGACCCAGCACAACAACTGGTACTCAAACGCTTTGATGGTTACTGGGGCAAAAAGCCACAGGTCGAACATGCCACTTATGTCTGGCGTTCAGAACCGGCTCTGCGCGCACAAATGGTCGCAGTTGGTGAAGCAGATATCGGTACCGCAATCGCATTACAAGATGCCAACAATCCAAAGACAGATTTTTCTTATCTGAATTCAGAAACTGTCCGTATCCGTATGTTGAGTATGGCTCCACCATTAGACGACATACGAGTTCGTAAAGCGCTAAACTTGGCGATTGATCGTAAAGCGTTTATTGGCACCATACTCAGTCCTTCAGTTGTACCTGCTTCACAATACATTTTACCGAACATCGCTGGTTACAACCCAACACTAAAGGTCTGGCCTTATGACCCGAAAGCTGCCAAAGCCTTATTGGCCGAAGCCCGTGCTGCTGGAGTACCCGTCGACAAGGAAATCATTCTCTACGGTGGCGCTCATCAACATGCGAATGCTGCCGAAATGTTGGAAAGCATGGTACAAATGTGGAAAGCAGTCGGCCTGAATGTCAATCTGAAGATGATTGAAAAAGTACAGTTCGGTGCTATGCGACGCAAACCATATGCAGCGAATCGTCCTCCAACCCTATTTCACGAGCAACACGACAACTCCAGCGGCGATGCGATCTTCACGATGTTTGTGTACTACCACTCGAACGGCCAGTTATCCAATATTTCTGATCCGCGGATTGATAAACTCATTGATGACGCAAGCAAATCAACAGGTCCCAAACGAGTCCCGTTGTTTCAAGAAGCCAATAAAATCATCCAGCAGCAAATCATACCGGATGTCATGTTGTTTCACATGAGCGATCAGATCCGTGTCAGCCCACGTATTAGCTATCATCCAAATTTCACGACCGGTGGCAAGCTTGAATTAAGCAGTATCACATTCAATAAGTAATTGCTGGAATTGTATTTTCCTGTCATGCCATCGATGCCACATACACATTTTGATGTGTATGTGGTGATGGATAGGATGCACAATCGCATCGCCATACAAAGACGTCAATAGCAGCAGAACAAACGCGGAGATCTTGCATTATGTATCTCTGTCAGCCATTGCCCAACGGAGGTTGTCGTGAATAAGTATCTAGTGCATCGAATATTGTATAGCTTCCTCTCGATGCTCGGCTTGATCGTACTGGTTTTCTTCGTCTCACGTCTGACTGGTAATCCAGTCGATCTGTATTTGCCCATCGATACACCACCAGAAATGCGCGCGGCATTTTCACAGATGCACGGTTTTAATGATCCGATGTTTGTGCAATTCGAACGCTTTATTGTCGCCCTGGCACATCTCGACTTTGGCGAGTCATTGCGACAACAGCGTCCAGCACTGACCATTGTGATGGAAGCGTTTCCAACAACATTAATTTTATCTAGTGTCGCCATGGTATTTGTCCTGGCGATTTCCATCGTAGCCGGTTCGCTGGCAGCACGACGTCCTAATGGCGTGTTCGATCGTATCGTCAGCTTGATTGCACTAGCTAGTGCAAGTATTCCCAATTTCTGGCTTGCCATTGTCAGCATCATGATTTTTTCTGTCGGCCTGCGTTGGCTACCAACATCTGGCACCGGTAGTTTCACACACTGGATTCTGCCAGTGTTCATTCTGGTGGTACGGCCATGTGGCATCGTTGCGCAGGTAGTACGCAGTGCGATGATCGACGCACTATCATCGGCTTATGTAAAAACGGCACGCGCCAAAGGTGTTCAAAAACGTGTGATCATCTTTGTTCATGCCCTACGCAATGCCTTGCTCCCAGTAATGACCGTTGCTGGCGACCAGGCGGCGGGCATGATCAATGGTGCGGTCATCGTTGAAATGATTTTTGGTTTCCCCGGTATCGGGAAATTGATGATCGATGCCATTTCCAATCGTGAATTCGTCGTCGTACAGGCCGCTGTCATCGTGGTCGCACTCGCCATCTTCATTATGAACTTTGTGATCGATCTAGTGTATGTCGCTCTCGATCCAAGAATCCGGGTA
>JAATGO010000011.1 GCA_015654605.1 Betaproteobacteria bacterium | reverse complement strand
TTTCGAGGAAATTGAGCGCACCGATGCGGGTGGCCTCGACTGCGGTATCGATCGTGGCATGGCCCGACATCATGATGACAGGCATGGTCAGCAAGCCGTCGCGCTGCCATTCCTTGAGCAGTGTCACGCCGTCGGTATCGGGCATCCAGATATCCAGCAGGACGAGGTCGGGCACGCTTGCCTGGCGCAGTTCACGCGCTTGCTGCGCGTTTTCGGCGGTAGCGACGACATGCCCTTCATCACCCAGGATTTCAGAGAGCAATTCGCGGATACCCATTTCGTCGTCGACGACCAGGATGTTAGCCATGTGTCTGCTTTCCTCGTTTGCTGGTGTTGCGCATTTCTTTGTCAACAATTTTGCATTTTTCGATGCAGAAACTGTGGTCTAGTTGGAAAAAATTTCTCTTTTATGCTTCAGGTGCTAACTTTAACAGCAAAATCAACACTTTTGCGCCTCTTGTGTCGGATCGATTTTGTATGTCAATCCTACCGCCATGTTCATCAATAATTTTCTTTACCATTGCTAATCCTAAACCGGTACCTTTTGATTTCGATGTCACATAAGGTTCAAAGGCGCGGGCCAGAATTTTTTGTGAGAATCCTGGCCCGTTGTCGGTAATCGATAATCGTACCGCAGTATGTATTGTGCCATTTGACCCTTGATAATGGATCTTTTCAGTGATGACACTAATGTGCGGGATGATATCATCAGCTTCATTGGCTGCATCTTGTGCATTTTGCAGAAGATTATGAATGACTTGCCGCAATTGTGTCGCATTTCCCATGATCTTGGGTAGGTTAGGTTCCAGTTTTGCATGGATGGTATCGTGCGCATCACCCCTCAAGTATAGATGCAATATTTCTTCTGTCAGAGCATTAATATCCAATATCTGCGGTTTAGCGGTAGGAATTCTAGCGTAATCGCGGAAATCGTCTACCATTTGCTTCATGGCAGTTACCTGATTAACAATGGTGGTTGTGCCTTTATCAAGAATAATAGCATCGGATGGCAATAATTTGTCAGACAGACGCATTTGCAGACGTTCTGCAGATAATTGTATGGGAGTAAGGGGGTTCTTTATTTCATGTGCCAGGCGTCGCGCTACTTCGCTCCAGGCGATAGAGCGCTGGGCAGAAATGACGTCACTGATATCATCAAATACGACAACATAACCCACGCCTTTTTCTACGGGTAAATGAGAGCCGCGTGCGAGCAATGTAATTTGATCTTCGACGCGGTTACCTTCGTTGTCTCCGAGCCGGGGTAACTCTATTTGCCGTTGCCAGTGGAGGCTGTCGTCGCTGAGGTCCGCGGACAATTGGGCACGTTCTTCAGAAAATGCCTTGATAATGGACTCAGCAAATAGTGATTGTCCTTCAATCGTGTGTAGTGGTTTGCCAAGATCACGGTTGAAGTCATGTCCCAGAATACGTTGCACCGAGTCATTGCTGCTAATGATGGAGAAGCCCTGGTCTAATACCAGAACACCAGCAGACATGTTGGCCAGTACTGATTCTAGGTAGGCTTTGGCATTTTCCAGCTCGGCACGATTGGTATCGACTGCGGTGCGGGCATCCAGCAATTGTCGTGTCATGGCATTAAATGATTGTGTCAGCGTGCCTAATTCATCAGGAGTGCTGATGATGGGACGAGGCGATAGATTGCCTTCAGCAACAGCTTTGGTGCCTTCTGCCAGCAATAGCAAGGGCCTGGCGAGATTGCTGGCGATGGCAAAGGCAGTGGCGATGGCGCCGAAAATGGCCAGTAATAAGGTAAGTGTTAGTGTGACCAGATAAATTTTGCGTAAGCCGGAGCGAGAGACGGAACGTTGCTGGTATTCACCATAGGCACGACGCAACGTTTCTGCATTGACGGCCAGATAATCGGGAACGGGCTGTAGGATTTGCAGATAGAGAAGGTCAGCCTGCAGGCCGAGGTTATCACTTGATTCTGGAATGGTAACCACGACATGCAGGCGCAAGCTCTCGCTAGCGTCAGATTCGGTGTCAGATACGCGGGTGTCATCACTTTCCACTTCGGCGTAACCTCTGGTGAGCTTGGCTTGTCGAAGTACAGTAGTGTTGGGTATGGTGGGTGTCAGTGAGCTGATTTTGCCACCGACAGAAGCTAACACTTGGCCACCGGAAGTCACAATAGTGACCTCCATATTAGGGTCACGTAGTCGCGATAAATAGGTGATTCGTTCCGACTCGGACATATCGGAAAGCTCTTGTGCCATAGTGTGGGCACGTGTAGAGAGATCGGTCAGAGAGGAATCAAGCGCGCTTCGTCCAAGGTTAAGGCCGGATTCCAGTGCTGATTCCATGCGCACATCAAACCAGGATTCGATTGAGCGTGAGACAAATTGCACAGACATCAGGTAAATGGCTGCCCCAGGCAAAATGCCTATCATGGCGAACAATAGCACCAGCCGTGCCATGAGTTTGGAACCAAATTTGCCACGCCGGTAACGTTTATAGAGCCGTGCCAATAATAGAATGACTAACGCCAATAAGGCGATTGCGACCAGCGCATTGAGTCCGAGCAACCAGGGATAGTGCTGCTCGAACATAGCTGAATTTTCGGAAGCCGATGCTAATAAAAACAGCAGAATACCGATAATGGCACAACCGACTACCAGTAGGTAACGCAAAGAAGAAGTCATTCTGGCGTGAAGGTAAATTCCTGCCAGTTGGAGGACAGGTTCCAATCGTTGTTATTGAGAGCATTGATTTGGAAAGGTTTAGGCAATTGGGCTACGTCCAGGTACATGCGCACGCTCACGTTGTAAGCATCGCCTTTCGTGAGTTCATTGGGTGAGGCAATGATCCACCGTGGTGGACGGCGAATCATTGCGAGCACATCTTCTAAGGAGTCAAAGCCCTGTTGTAGATGTCCTGTAATGGCGGCGTGGTAGCGTCGAGTTAATACATTGAATGAGATGCGGATGGTGCGCGAGGTTGACACGGCGACTTCATCAAACCAGTACCAACGCTGACGTGTCAAACGCACCTCGGTTGTGAAATAGAGGGGCACGCTATGCATGAGTGCATCTTCCAGGCCTGAGTTGAGCTGAAATGCGTAGGAGGACGATAGCCGATAGCCGTCATCGGTAGACTCAATGACAGCTTGGGTAATATCGATGTCGGTAGCGTGTGCCAAGGGGACACACGCCAGGCACAGCACCAACACTGCATGCTGTAACCAACGCGACAACTGTGACGGAGCCTTCGACTGGGAGTCGAGCCATGCTTGTCGGCGATAAAAGACCAATAGCTTCAAATTAAGTACCAGTTTTCTGAAATAGTGCGTAATACAGACCATCATGGTCAGCGGGAGCTTTGGCAGTCGGCAGCAGTTGCCCAGGAGTAGGCAATCGCTTGGCATGGTGACGCGCTGCGAATGCGACTGCTTGCATTTCTGACTCCTGCGGCCACAGTGAACATGTTACTAGTAATAATTTACCATCTGGTCGTAGCATCTGCCAAAGATTGTCCAGAATTTTCCGTGAAAGTGTTGCAAGTTGGAGAGTATCAGATTTTCTCCGTAGCCATCGAATATCTGGGTGGCGACGTACAATGCCAGAAGCAGTGCAGGGGATATCTGCAAGAATACGATCAAATGGCTTGTGATCCCACCAAGAGGTATTAGGCGCACCGGTGTAGGTGCTGCCATGACGGGCATCTCCGACTTTGAGACGGGCGTGCAACTGTAAGCGCTGCAAATTTTCTTCAACGCGACGTAGGCGCCGCTGATCATGATCCAGTGCCAGCAGATTGATGTCAGCACATTCCAGCAAGTGACCAGTTTTGCCGCCAGGTGCGGCGCAGGCATCTAGTACGTGCATTCCATCCTGTACATTTAATAGTGGTGCTGCCAGTTGTGCAGCAGCATCCTGTACAGACACTAGACCATGCTCAAATCCTGGAATGTGATGAACAGGGAGTGGTTTCTCCAAACGCACTGCGACTGGTCCAATCTGTTCCCCATGCAGGCCAGCTGCGGTGAGCATATGCAGGTAGTCTGGGACACTGATTTGTCGCCGGTTAACACGCAAGGTGAGAGGTGGGGTGGTATTTCCCGTCGTCAGGATTTCCTGCCATTGATTCGGATAAGCAGTCTGGAGTCGATCTATCCACCAAACTGGATAATTCCAGGCCCCAGAGGGGGTTTTTCTTGCAACCTGTAGCAAGGTAGTCTGTTCTCGCAGGAAACGTCTCAAAATCGCGTTGACCACACCTTTAGCATGATGCATGGTGGTATCCATTGCTGCAGCTTCCACCGCTTGGTCGACTACCGTGAAGTTATCATAGCGTGTGGCATCAAGAAGCAGACTGAGCGAACAGGTCAAAAGACCGTGCAAAGCTGCAGGTTGTGGCGGTTGATTTGCCAGTATGGCAAGCAGAGCATCGGCCAATCCCAGCTGGCGCATGGTGGTATAGGCAATATCCTGGATGGCACCACGTGCCTGTGCTGGTGCATCAAGAGTGGCAAAAACATGAGCTAACGCTGATGGTAGCGTGGTGCCAGTGCGTACAGCGGCCACGGCGAGCGCCGCACCGTGCAGGCTGTAAGCAAGGGAATCACTTTTCAAGGTTGCGTCGATGATTGTCATTCAAGGTGGAAGTTGATGGGTGCATTGCCGAACGTTTATATACAGGTACTTGCTAAATTGCAGCACGGAAAATAGTTGGCGTATTGCTGTATGACGTCACACTTAGGCTGCAGTTCATTTTTTCACGTAATGTAGTAGTGTACCAGTGTCACCATCATTCACGCCATATGAAGATATGGGTAGAGCCATGAAAATAACGCAAATTCTAAGATGTCATTTCATAGCCATTCGTTATTATTAGGTTGGATGTTGAATTAAATTATTGCTTTAAGTACATCACTCTCGTCGGTGACTTGTCTATGTGCAGCTAAGTAGCACGGGATATTCTCTAAATTGTCGTCCTGTCGTCACCAGCAGTTTTCTGGTGATCATGGCATCCGTTGACCAATGATGCTATGGGTTGCACCAATCCGAGCGTTAGCTGGTTAGGCTGGAGCATCCGGACAAAGCCAGGATGCTGTGAGAGTGTCGAAGTGCGCATCGTCGAGCTCCTCAGCCTAGCGCCAAGTTAGAGGGGAGATGCTCCCTATCGTTGGCCTGAGCTTGCGGCACCAATTTTTGGGTGTTTTCAGCGAAATTATCCTATTTCGGATACAGTGCCTGCATTTACGTGCAATGTCAGAGGATGATATGAATATAGCGGGGAGCCCTTTAGTTGATAAGCAGGATATTCCATCATGGATGACACTGTTGCTTGCTGTTGCTTGCGGCATTATTGTTGCCAATCTGTATTATGCCCAGCCTTTGGTGGGGCCGATCAGTACAGCAGTCGGTATTACACCAAGTGCAGGGGGCTTGATTGTTACTCTGACTCAGATTGGGTATGGCCTGGGTTTGTTGTTCATTGTGCCGATGGGCGATTTGTTTGAAAATCGTCGCGTGGTATTAACAGCATTAAGCGTCACTTTTTTGGGTTTGGTGGCAGCAGCCTGCGCACAAAATGCATGGCAGTTTCTGATAGCGTCCTTTGTGGTTGGTGTAAGTTCAGTAGCAGCACAGGTATTGGTTCCCTATGCGGCGCACATGTCGTTGCCACAGACGCGTGGTCGAGCGGTTGGTAATGTGATGAGCGGTTTGCTATTGGGAATTTTATTAGCGCGCCCATTAGCCAGCCTGGCGACGGATATATTTGGCTGGCATGCCATTTTTGCTTTTTCTGCTGCAGCCATCGCTTTGTTGACTCTCGTGTTGTCACGCTATTTGCCAAAACGTCATCCCGTAGCCGGAATGTCTTACACAGCGTTGATAACGTCGATGTGGAGATTGTTGAAAACGACCCCCGTATTGCAACGCCGTTCGTTCTATCACGCCATGATTTTCGCTGCGTTTAGTCTATTCTGGACAACGGGGCCATTATTGTTGGCCAGCTCGACATTTCATCTATCTCAGAGTGGCATTGCATTGTTTGCATTTGCTGGCATTTTAGGGGTGTTGGCAGCACCTCTTGCCGGACGCGTTGCTGATAGAGGCTGGAGCCTTCCTGCAACGGGATTGGCACTGGTGGTGGTATCACTGGCATTTTTATTGATGCATTTTTTTGCGCTTGATAATAAATGGGCATTATGGATACTTCTGATAGCAGCGATTCTGTTGGATTTGGGAGTGTCAGCTAATCTGGTGTTGAGCCAACGGGCGATTTATGCACTGGGAGCAGAAGTGCGTAGTCGTCTGAATGGCTTGTTCATGGCATCTTTCTTTATTGGTGGTGCGATTGGTTCGGCGCTGGGTGCCTGGATATATGAGACTGCTGGTTGGAGTGGCTCTACCTGGTTGGGTTTCGCGTTTCCGTTTATTGGTTTGTTGTATTACCTTACTGAGCTGCGTCGTGGTAGTTAAATTTCTCTTGTGACTTTACGCTGTATGAGTCGAGGCTTGAGGTGGTGAAAGCACATTTTCTGTCATTTGCACAGGGTTATGACAGTGTTCTCTCAGCGTACATCATGCACGACAGACCGGAAGCGTATACGCGTCGTGTAGCGTACTGCTTCCGGACATGCGCTTCGTGCGGTTGTAAGAACCTGTGTGGTTATGATGTCAATGGAAGCCATGAGGGCGATACATATTCTTCATGAAAAATCTCTGTCACGACGAACTGACCGATGTCCCACTCGTTTATTGCGGGAGGTTGTCATGTTCTACAACTCTTGGCGCGTAGGCCTAAATAATATCTCGTTCACATCGACCTCTTCTGGTTGGCATATGGCAAATGCCACTATACGTGCAAAGGATTCGGCAGGAATGGCGACCTGTGCGTAGAATTCGCGTACGCCTTGCGCAACATCTGGCTCAGTTACGCTGTCAGGCAATTCAGAGGTAACCGCGCCTGGAGAAATGATTGTGGTACGAATATCGTAGGGTTTTACTTCTTGGCGCAGTCCTTCTGAGATTACGCGCACAGCGGTTTTGGTGGCCGCATAGACGGCACTTCCAGGACGCACCTTGTGGCCAGCTACTGACGAGACATTAATAATATGGCCGCTCTTCTGTGCTTTCATGTGCGGTAGCGCAGCAGCAATCCCGTAAAGCACACCCTTTAGGTTGACATCGATCATGCGATCCCAATCTTCTATCTTGCCACGCTCCAGCAATGAGTGCGGCATCAGACCTGCATTATTGATGATCACGTCGATTCGGCCATAAGTTTGTACGGCGGTATCGACCAGTTGTTTGACTTGTTTGGCATCGGTGACGTCTGTGGCGATTGCCAGAGCTTTGCCACCTTCAGCAGTGAGTATGCTGGCAAGTGCCTGGATTCTGTCAAGGCGTCGTGCCCCTAACACGACGATTGCTCCTTGTGCTGAAAGCAAGCGAGCAGTCGCCTCTCCCAAACCACTGCTGGCGCCAGTGATTACAACGATTTTGTTTTGAATACCTTGAGTCATTATTCATCTCCTAAGTCTGACATTTTTGTGGGTTACCTGTTCTGGTGATTAAGTTGATTTCGGTTACCATGATGATTGCATCGCTAGCAGACTAGCCTATAAAGGCACTGATTCAATACAATGATGAGTCGTGTCTTATTTGAGCGATGGCATGTCGATGACGAAACGATAGCGGACATCCGCATGTTCCAATCGTACAAAAGCCTCGTTGATCTGCTCCATCTGTATCATCTCGCAATCAGGCATGATGTTTTTCTTCGCGCAGAAATCAAGCATTTCCTGGGTTTCACGAATACCTCCAATGGGAGATCCGGCAATACGACGGCGCCCCATGATCATGGGAATTGTATTCTGTTCTTCGAGTAGCCCTGCCTGTCCGACCAGCACCAGCGTACCATCGATATCCAATAGAGAAACATAGGGATTGAGGTCATGCTTGACAGGAACGGTTTCAATGATGAGTTAAATAGTAAAAATATCACACTGAATACATTCTTTCCACGTTCAAATAAATATAATTTCATTTCAGATTCAAGGACAGCAAGGGCAGCGCTTA
>JAATGO010000386.1 GCA_015654605.1 Betaproteobacteria bacterium | reverse complement strand
CGCCATCAACAAAACCACCAGCACAAAAAATACAGGAATCGCAAGGAATGGATTTTCTGCAATCTCTACCACGGCGCTGGATTACAATTTACATTCCATTAGCAATCTTCGTCTTCGTATTACTGTTTCCCTTTTATTGGATGACCATCACCGCCTTTAAACCTGATAACGAATTGCTATCACAATCAGGTAATCCATTCTGGGTAATCGCCCCAACGCTGGCACACTTCAAGAAATTATTATTTGAAACTCAGTACCCGGCATGGTTACTCAATACGGTGATCGTTTCCGTTGTCGCTACCGTCGCCTCACTTGCCGCCAGTGTCTTTGCTGCATATGCCATCGAACGCTTACGCTTTCAAGGTGCGCGGCAAGTTGGTATGGGTATTTTTATGGCATATTTGATTCCACCATCGATTCTATTTATTCCATTAGCATCCATTGTGTTCAAGCTAGGATTATTTGATACACGCTGGGCGTTGATTCTCACTTACCCGACGTTTCTCATCCCTTTCTGTACCTGGTTACTTATGGGATATTTCCGCTCTATCCCCTACGAGCTGGAAGAGTGTGCCTTGATTGATGGTGCCACTCGCTGGGAAATTCTCATCAAAATCATACTGCCATTAGCAGTACCTGGGTTAATTTCTGCAGGTATCTTTGCCTTCACTCTCTCCTGGAACGAATTTATCTATGCCCTCACTTTTATTTCGTCTTCAGAAATTAAAACGGTACCTGTCGGTATCGTCACCGAACTGGTTGATGGCGATGTGTATCACTGGGGAGCATTAATGGCGGGAGCACTATTGGGATCACTCCCTGTTGCGATCGTCTATTCATTCTTTGTTGAATACTATGTTTCTGGCATGACAGGAGCGGTCAAGGAGTAATTCTGCCATCCGAAAACATACTGAGCGCTAGCGTAGTTCCTATCGCGTGTCATGGAATTATTCCGCATAATTCTATGACACGCTAAAGATGACTGTAGTAAATTACTGCAGTTGCTCTGCAAAGAAATCCTGCAATGCTCGCGACGCACGCTGTGTCGTACGGCGATGATAGAAGAATCCTGGGCTATTTGCATCAGGGTCCGTAAAGGAATGCCCTGCTTCACCATAGTTAAGCAATTGCCAATCCAGTTTCGCAGCGATCATTTCATCGATAAAATTGTTCACCTGATCTCGTGGTACAGAGGGATCCTGCACACCATGCAACACCAGAATCGCTCCCTTAATTTGTTTGGCATCTTCTGGTTCTGGTGTATCCAACGCACCATGTATCGACGCAAATGCCTTAAGCGCAGTCCCTGAGCGTGCTAATTCCAGGGCTGCAGTACCGCCAAAGCAAAAACCACAAGCGCCCAGATTATCCACATTAATCTGAACATGCTTTTGCTCTTTCAGTGCAGTTACCACAGCATTCATCCGTTTGCGCAATTCCGCACGTTGCTGTTTTAATGGGATGATCGCTGCCAAGGCCTCATCTGCTGTTGTTGGACGCACCGCTTTGCCATAAACATCCGCTATCAATATGGCATGATTCGCTCCGATTGTGTTCGCAGCGATTTCCAAGGCTTGCTGGCGGATCCCAAAGAAATTAGGGACAGCAATGACAGTTGATTTGCTGGCCTGCTTGCTGGACAACAGAATACTCTCATACTCTACACCATCCAATAAGTGACTAATCGGTGTAATACGCACATCTGCCGCAGGCACACCCCATTTCGTGGCAATTGCCACCACATCAAAACCATGACTCATCTTAAACACTCCTCTTTGCGTTGCTGAACACACTCACTACCTACCAACTGTGTACGGCACGTTGTGTGTACAAACCGAGATAGTGCCACAACTAGCAAAAACGCGCATAATTCATAAAAAAACCGGTAGTGCTCTCGCCACTACCGGTTTTTCCCGCATCTTGTTTCTTAACGATGCTAATAGAATACTATATTTACTTTTTCCGCATTGGAGGTAAATCGGTGCAAACCCCTTCAAACACTTCTGCGGCCATACCAATCGATTCTCCGAGCGTTGGATGAGGATGAATGGTTTTGCCAATATCCACGGCATCAGCGCCCATTTCAATCGCCAATGCGATTTCTCCGATCATATCTCCTGCATTGGTACCAACAATACCGCCGCCCACGATACGATGCGTTTCTGCATCAAACAATAACTTAGTGAATCCTTCGTCACGACCATTGGCGACAGCACGGCCAGAAGCTACCCACGGAAAAAGACCTTTTTCCAGTTTAATCCCCTTTGCCTTGGCCTCATCTTCGGTCACACCGACCCATGCCACTTCTGGATTAGTGTAAGCAACGGCCGGAATCACACTGGCATCAAAATAAGATTTCAAGCCATTGGCTGCTTCGGCTGCCACATGAGATTCATGTACCGCCTTATGTGCCAGCATTGGCTGACCCACCAGATCACCGATAGCAAAAATGTGGGGAACATTGGTTCGCATTTGTTTATCCACATTGATAAACCCGCGATCTGTCACGACAACACCAGCCTTGTCTGCAGCGATCTTCTTGCCATTGGGACTGCGACCAACTGCCACAAGTACCATATCATAGAGCTGTGGTTCCGGTGCTTTCACGCTGTCATCAACGCCAGCAAAGCTGACTTTGATCCCCTCTTTCAATGCTTCCACTGCAACTGTCTTCGTCTTCAACATCACATTGTCGAAGCGTTTCTCATTGAATTTCTGCCAGACTTTGACCATGTCACGATCAGCACCTTGCATCAAGCCATCCATCATTTCCACGACATCAATACGTGCCCCCAAGGTCGAATATACGGTTGCCATTTCCAGACCGATGATGCCACCTCCGATCACCAGCATACGCTTCGGTATCTGGCGTAGCTCCAATGCACCGGTCGAATCCACAATACGAGGATCCGTCTTTGCCGCACCTGCTATGAATGGTAGATTCACTACGGAAGAGCCTGCCGCAATAATCGCCTGCTTGAACTCGACTGTTTTCTTACTGCCATCAGGAGCAGTCACTTCAATATGATGCGGACTTACAAACTGACCAACACCTTGCACCACATTGACCTTACGTGCTTTAGCCATACCAGACAAACCACTGGTCATTTTAGAAACAACTTTTTCCTTGTAACCACGTAGTTTGTCGAGATCAACAGATGGTTTGGCAAAGCTCACACCATGAGCAGCCATATCAGCCGTTTCATCGATTACGGCAGCAACATGCAATAACGCCTTGGAAGGAATACACCCTACGTTCAAACATACTCCGCCCAGTGTGGCATAACGTTCAATCAAAACGGTATTCATACCAAGATCTGCGGCACGAAAAGCAGCAGAATAACCACCAGGGCCAGCACCCAATACCATCATGTCACAAGAAATATCGGCAGTGCCATCGTACTTGGCCGCAGCAGGAGCAGGCACCGCAGGTGCTGCTGGTACAGATGCCGCTGGCGTCGAAGCACTTGCTGATACCGAGGATGTTGCTGGCGCTGCTGTTGATGAGGAAGCAGGCGCAGCATCCTGAGTCGCCGCCGCAGTAT
>JAATGO010000118.1 GCA_015654605.1 Betaproteobacteria bacterium | reverse complement strand
TTATCTATCTTGAGAATGACGGTGATTTTGGGAGGGCTTTACGAAATATTGCTTAGGTAGTTGTGGCGATGGGCACGTTACCTAATAGAGATAGTTTTACTGATACCTAGACAGATTGTTCAGACAAATTTATTGGGTGGATGTTGTCACCTGACGATCCAGACGACAACATCCATACTGTCATCAGTGACCTTGATAAAGATTATCTGATTGAGGGCGAGTTGGTCTTTGCTGTGGTTGTTGCACAGGGGGAGCCGGTTCTGTTGGTGGTGCGTGCTCTGTCCCAGTTTGATCAGGTAATACATTGGGTGTTTTCTGATCTGGTGTCCAGCCGAAAAAACTGGCGATGGCATCGACAGCATTGAGACCGAGCGTCGATACAAAACCATGGCCGGGCGTGAAGTTGTCGTAATAGACGTTGTTGTCAATCATGGCAATTCCGGGAGGTGCAGGCATGGTGTAATTGGGGACGCCTTTGAGCCCCTGCTTCATATAGTCAACCCAGATAGGTAACGCCAGTTGGGCGCCAAACTCTTTTCCACCGAGACTTTTAGGTTGATCGTATCCCATCCATGCAACAGCCACTAGCGTGTGCTGGTATCCAGCAAACCAGCCATCAATGGCGTCATTGGTGGTACCTGTTTTACCAGACAAATCGGTACGGCGCAGTATATTGGTACGAGCTCCAGTACCACGTTGGGCAACAGATTGCAGAAGGTTGGTCATGATGTAGCTATTACGCGCATCAATGGCACGTGGTGCATTGATGCCAACGACCAGCGGGTCTGCTTTGGCCAGTGTTGTCCCACGTGCGTCAGTGAGTTCTGATATCAGATAGGGTTTGATGGTATAGCCACCATTAGCAAAAACGGAATAAGCAGTAGCAAGTTGTAATGGCGTGGTTTGTCCAGCGCCAAGTGCCATTGGCAAATATGGCGGAATTTTGTCGCGATCAAAACCAAAATGCGTGGTGATGAAGTCTTGCGCATATGAGATACCAATGGCATCAAGAGTACGGATCGCAGGAAGGTTGACCGATTTTTGCAAGGCCGTGCTGAGTGACATTGGACCTGCTGGCGTTTCATCATCTTTGGGTTCCCAGTTTGGTTGGCCAGGGCCAGCCGGATAGGAAACAGGGGCGTCGTTGATGATGGTGGTAGGAGCAAACCCTTTTTCCAATGCTGCAGAATAGATGAATGGTTTGAACGTGGAGCCAGGCTGACGCCATGCTTGAGTGACGTGATTAAAATTATTTTGTGTGAAGTCAAAACCACCGATTAGTGCACGAATGGCACCATCTTGTGGTGAGACAGACACGAGTGTGGCTTCTACAGCTGGTAACTGTACAATTTGCCAGCCTTTGGCATCGTCTTGCATGACGCGAATCAGTGCGCCAGGACGGATCTGAATATCTTGCCTTGCTTTGGCACTGAGTGCTGTTGCGACAAAACGTAACGAATCTCCAGTGATGGTGATTTGATCGCCATTGCGTAATATTGCCTGAATCTGTTTGGGAGAGGCTGCCGTGACGACTGCTGCTAATATGTCATCGTTGTCCGGGTAGTCATCCATGACGTCGTCAATGGCTTGATTGCGAGCAGCTTCATCAGCAGGCAGGATAATGGTTTTTTCCGGGCCACGATAACCATGGCGTCGATCGTAATCCAGTGCGCCTTTACGCACAGCATCGTACGCAGCTTTCTGATCACTAGCTTTGATGGTAGTGGTGACGACTAATCCCTGCGTATAGGTATCTTCCTTGTATTGCGCATAGACTAGCTGACGTACCATTTCATTGACATACTCAGCATGCACGTTGTACTGGGAACCAGGAGCACGCACGTGAAGTTCTTCTTTGGCCGCTGCATCATATTGTTCTTGGGTGATGAAGCCTAAATCCAGCATGCGTCGCAGGATGTATTGCTGACGAATATGCGCGCGTTTGGGATTGACAATAGGATTGAAGGCTGACGGTGCTTTGGGAAGCCCTGCTAACATCGCAGCTTCTGCCAATGTGATGTCTTTCAGATCCTTACCAAAATAGACACGTGCCGCAGCGGCAAAGCCAAACGCACGCTGTCCCAGATAAATCTGATTCATATACACTTCGAGAATCTGATCTTTGCTAAGTGCACCTTCGATTTTATTGGCGAGCAGTGCTTCGTATAATTTACGGGCAAAGGTTTTTTCGCGGGATAAAAATACGTTGCGTGCGACTTGCATGGTAATTGTACTGGCACCCTGACTGGCGCTGCCGTGCCATACGTCGGATACAAGTGCCCGCAGAATACCGAAATAGTCCACACCACCATGCTGATAGAAGCGGGCATCCTCAATTGCCAACACGGCATTTTTCATGTTGGCAGGGATATCTTCGAGTTTGACGAGGCTACGCTTTTCTTCGCCAAATTCACCAAGTAAAACATGATCAGCAGAATAAATTCGCAAAGGTATTTTGGGGCGATAGTCTGTAATCAGATCGAGTGAGGGAAGGCGCGGGCTGATGAAAATGATGGCAAATAAGATGAGTAAAGCCGCAACTACGAATAGTCCTGCCAGGGAGATTATCAGGGTTTTGGCAATGCTAGAATCAAGAAAGCCACGCTGCCGGCTACGGATGGCTGAAAAAGAGATAAAGCGCATGATTGTCGGAGTTCAAGAATTACCGTATCTTACAGTATGCGAAGGATAAGCCGACAGCTTCATTGTTTCTAAATGTACTGAAACCTGGGTAAAGTACCTATCCGGTAGGAGAAGCGATATATTGCTATGGTGTGATGATCATATTAAATAATATTGCTAATTGGAAATATTTGCTTGTTTATCGTAATCTAGCTAGATATAACAGGGTTACCAGGCGGACTGAACACAGCCTGGCTGATAAGATTTGCACCATTTGGTACGATCTTGTGTTGTTCAGTACACGTTTGAGGCCTGCAGTCGGTACAATGCGGGCTTCATTACTTAATTGGCCAGCTGTGTTGAACAGATCCGGCCACGGATATTTTACTTTATGGCAGTTATTTCACTTTCCAATGCACAACTTGCATTCGGCCATGTTGCACTTCTCGACCACGCGGAATTTTCTTTGGAGGTCGGGGAGCGGGTGGGTCTCATAGGCCGCAATGGTACCGGAAAATCATCATTGTTGAAAATTATTGCATCGGTTGCACGCCTTGATGATGGGTTATTGGTGATGCAGCAAGGGCTCAAGGTCGCATATGTTGATCAGTAACCACATTTCCCTCCTGATATGACGGTGTTTGATGCGGTGGCATCCGGTTTGGGCGAGTTACCGGGCTTGCTTAATGAATATGAAGCGTTGACAGGGCAATTTGGGAATGGCAATGATGATGCCATCATGGAACGCATGCATGACATTCAGACCAAACTGGATGCTGCTGATGCCTGGAGTCTGAACAACAAGGTAGAAACGACACTCGATAAACTCAATTTACGGCGAGATGGTCGCATTGGGGAATTATCCGGCGGTATGCAAAAACGTGTGGCACTAGCATGCGGTCTGGTGGGAAGTCCCGATGTATTGCTGCTGGATGAACCTACCAATCATCTGGATTTTGGTTCGATCATGTGGCTTGAGGGACTATTACGAGATTATAAAGGGAGTGTCTTGTTTATTACCCATGATCGTAAATTTCTGGATAATGTGGCAACGCGTATTATCGAACTTGATCGGGGAAAATTGTTGTCCTTCCCAGGCAATTTCAGCACATATCAGGCACGTAAGGCTGAATTGCTGGCTAATGAGGAAGTGGAAAATGCCAAATTCGACAAGTTTTTAGCACAGGAAGAGGTCTGGATCCGAAAGGGGGTACAGGCACGTCGCACGCGCGATGAAGGACGGGTACGACGTCTGGAGGCATTGCGTTCGGAGCGCTCTGACCGTCGTGACAGGCAGGGGCAGGTCAAGCTGGAGGTGACCGCGGGTGAGCGCTCTGGAAAAATTGTGGCAGAACTTGATCATGTTTCCAAAGCATATGGCGAGAAGGTTATCGTGCGAGACTTCAGCGGTACGATTATGCGTGGTGATAAAGTGGGGCTGATTGGGCAGAATGGTGCAGGGAAGACCACATTGCTCAAGTTAATTCTTGGTGAGGAAACAGCAGATACCGGTACCGTGCGTCAAGGGACGAAATTGCAAGTGGCATATTTTGATCAAATGCGCACACAGCTCAATGAAGAAGCTAGTCTGGCAGATACCATTGCTCCTGGTAGTGATTGGGTTGAGATCAATGGACAACGTCGGCATGTGATGACCTATCTGGCAGACTTTTTATTCGCACCAGAGCGTGCGCGTTCTCCAGTAAAGACGCTCTCTGGCGGGGAGCGTAACCGTTTATTATTGGCCCGTTTATTTGCTAAACCAGCCAATGTGCTGGTACTGGATGAACCAACCAATGACCTAGATATCGATACGTTGGAATTGTTGGAAGAGTTGTTGGAAGACTATCCTGGGACGGTATTTTTGGTTAGCCATGATCGTACTTTCCTGGATAACGTGGTGACACAAGTGATTGCTTCAGAAGGTAATGGTGTTTGGCGTGAATATGTGGGGGGCTATAGTGATTGGGAACGTGTGAAAGCGGCCTCCAGCGTCACTGCTAATCGAGACAAGGGTGGAGACAAGAGTAGCGATAAAGGTAAAAGTGAGAATCAGGCTCAGATCCTTACTAAAGCGACAGAAGCAGTGTCATCTATGGCTGTTAGCAAACCAAAAAAACTCAGCTATAAAGAACAGCGAGAACTGGAAGAGTTGCCCAAATTAATTGCGCAACTGGAGGAAGAGCAGAAAGCGATTTCTGAAAAATTGGCAGATGCTTCTTTGTATCAGAAAGATCCTGATGCGGTGAAACAGTTGAATCAACGTTTTAGCGAGATTGACGAGTTGTTGTTGCAGAGTCTTGAAAAATGGGAGGCGATCGAGGCACGTACCAAAAATTAAAAACGTACATGTGTTCTGTGTGATGAACGGTGGATGAGTCAAGGCTACCATATCGGTAGCCTTGACTTTGGTTTCCCAGTTCCCTGTTTGTAGTCCCGAGTGTCTATTTCCTATTATGAACCCATTTACATTCAAGACGGCCGCTGACAAGCATGCCGCAATTCTGGCAATTTTGCGCGCATGAGGTCAGCATCTTCAGCATCGGGACGTAATGCCAGATAAGCTTCCAGGTCATCTAGTGCAGCTTGTGGAGATGCCAGATGTTCATACGCCAGGCCACGGTCACGTCGCT
>JAATGO010000274.1 GCA_015654605.1 Betaproteobacteria bacterium | reverse complement strand
TGCGCCGTGGGAAGTTGGTTGCTAGTGGCCGCATCCCTAATGGATATTCCGTCACAATACAGCCACTTCCTACAATTTTCCGTGCAAGATCAGTATGCGCAGCCGGATAAACCATGTCCGCACCTGTTGCTGTCACGGCAATGGTAGATCCTACCGCACGTAAAGCACCTCGATGTGCCGCGCCATCAATACCTAGCGCCAAGCCAGACACCACTGTATACCCCGCACGACTCACTGCTTCCGCAATCCGTTCCGCATCGCATATGCCTTGTACACTCGCATTCCGGCTGCCCACAATAGCCAACGCCGGAGCCGATAACAAAGCAGTGTGCCCCTGCACATAGATCAATATTGGTGGATCTGCAATTTCCAACAAAAAGGGAGGGTAATCAGCATCGGCCAACGTCACAATATGATTCCCTGGCTGCTCTACCCATGTTTGCGCACTGTGGATCTGTGCTTGCATGTCGCGTGAGGGTGGCTGCAGCACTGTCTGCGCAACACGTTCTGAAACTACTTGGCAGAGCTGCGTATAGCCAGCCTCGAAAACAGCCTCTGGTAAACCGAAAGCCTGCATCAATTTACGCCCAGTGATCGGCCCTACACTGCAAGCCAAGCGCACCCATGCAGACAATCCCGTCACTTCACCCATAACAACCCTATCACTACGCATGAAGTCACTGGCACCATAACAATGTCCACTCTTATTACGGGAGGAAACTCGAAAAGCCGGATGATTGTGCTACACTTTTTCATGCACTGTCTGGGAAAGGTGAATTATTGCCAACGCAGTGCCTTACTCACAGCATTGCAACGAAAGAATGTTTATCATCATAACAAACTTATTTCCTCTCTTAACCCCTTGAATTGGCAGAAAAAATTACAATAGTAATAGCATCTCCGATCTTTATTACTATGTATGTGACCGACGTATGGCCTTATTGAATATTCTTCGTTATCCCGACCCCCGTCTCCACAAGATCGCTCGGCCTGTCACCGTGTTTGACGCTCGTCTCAAAACACTGGTCGCAGATATGGCCGAAACGATGTACGCAGCGCCTGGTGTCGGTCTTGCCGCCAGTCAGGTCGATGTCCATGAACAAATCATCGTCATCGATATTTCTGATACTAATCGGGAATTACGTGTTTTCATTAATCCCGAACTCCTGTGGACTAGCGAAGAAACACAGGTCTATGATGAAGGCTGCCTGTCAGTACCAGGTATCTATGACGGTGTTGAGCGTCCGGCACGAGTCAAAGTCCGCGCCTACGACGTGGATGGTCAAGCTTTCGAAGTCGATGCGGATGGCCTGCTCGCTGTATGTATCCAGCATGAAATGGATCATCTGAAGGGCAAGGTATTCGTTGAGTATTTATCTCCCTTGAAGCGCAATCGCATCAAGACAAAAATGCTCAAAGAAGAACGGGAACGCAAACGTAACCAAAATCAAGAAACCGTCTAGGTTAGTCTCCATAAGCGAGCACACTGAGGATGGTTTTCCATTCTATTGTCATCAATAGATATTAATACTGCAAGACAGTAGAAGAGCATCCTCAAAATCAAGAAGCATCCGAGTTGGCCGCAGTGAAGCGAATCACCCCATCAGTGTCCAGATGGCGCTGTAATACCCCTCCCAGCCACAGATAATGCAAATGCGCGAGCGCTTCACCCAAAGCAAAACCAAGCTGATGCGTATCCAACGGACGACGAAACATCACTGGCACGATGTCCATCGCTGATTGTGGAGTCGCGCAAGCAACTACCACCTCCGCCAAACGCTCCCGATGATGATCGTTCAATTGCCCAATACGTGTATGTAATCCGCGGAATGGCTTGCCATGCGATGGCAGCACTAATGTGCTCCCTGGCAACTCAGCAAATTTTTTCAGGGAATTAAGATATTGCCGCACAGGATCGGATTCCGGTTCAACCGCAAAAACTGACACATTCGTAGAAATGCGCGGCAAAACCATATCCCCTGAAATCAAAATCTGCGATGCCTCACAAAATAATGATGCATGCTCTGGAGAATGCCCAAAACCGGTGATCACACGCCAGTCCTTTCCACCAATCCGAACGATCTGCCCATCTTGCAGACGCCGATAGGCAGCAGGCACCACCGGTACCAGATTTTGGTAGTAATTATTTCTCCCTTGCAATTTTTCGACTAGTGCACTATCGATCAACCCATGTCGTTGGAAATGCGGCAAAGCGGCTCCGCCGTCGACACCAGGCAATGCAGCCGACATCACACGCGCAAAGGCATATTCACCAGTGGTCATCCATAGTGATACCTGCCAGCGCTGACACAACCAGTCGGCCAGACCAATATGATCGGGATGGCAATGCGTCGCTAGCACTCGTACAATCGGCAGACCACGCAAAGACGTTGCAAAGATGGTTTCCCAGTCCTTGCGCGTCTCATCGGTAGCGATCCCGCAATCAATGACTGTCCAACCCCGGATTCGCCCTTGCAATGTCTCCACCTCATCTTCCAGCAACCACAAATTGATGTGATTAAGCGCAAATGGTAACCGCATGCGTAACCAAAAAATACCCGGAGCCACTTCCATTGTGCTGCCAGCAGCAGGCATTTGTTCGTCAAAAACATATTCAAGCTGGGATTCAAGAGCGTTCATGTCAAGCCTAGCGTATTGATATAAATTACATTTAACGGACAGTATCTGCCCCCCTAACTCTGCGATTGTAAGTCAAAACGGCATATACCTGGCTCCGGCAAACCAAATAGCAACCGCAACTACCTACCATCAATAAAAGTGCAAGATTGTTCTATTTTTGAGAAAAGCCGCCTACAATATTGCTTTATCTGACATCTCACACTGTCTCTTGTGAAGAAACACGCTATCAGCGTATCCTCTTTCCCTCTGACTAAGGATCGCCATTCTCTCAATACAATCGAATGATGGGTCATCATGCCAGCTTATACCATTACAGAACTGGCTCGCGAATTTAATATCACCGCGCGTGCCATTCGGTTTTACGAAGATCAGGGCTTACTCAACCCACAAAGGACAGGCAGCGGCCGTAACCGTATCTACACTGCACGAGACCGCACGCGCTTGAAACTGGCTTTGCGCGGCAAACGTCTGGGACTCAGTCTGTCCGAAATCAAAAATCTGCTTGATATGTATGAATCCCCCACCGATACCCAGGCACAACTGCGCAGTTTCCTTAGTGTATTATCACAACATGAGAAAAGACTGGAGCAGCAGCGGGAAGATCTGGAGATCACATTGGCTGAAATTGCCGCATATAAAACACAGTGCCTACAAGCTCTGACACAGCATTTTCCCTCTGGAGCATCAATAATAACGGACGTCTCCTCAACAGTGCTATCGAAACCCATCTGACACAGTGACACAGCATCATGTGCACCACAGCCGTCGATAGCATGCTACATTTACAAAAGCAGAAATGTCGCCATTTGCACTAGAAATAGACTATCAAAATAAGCTCCCGGTCAATTCACTGAACTGAAAGAGTGACCTTGCTTTTATCAACTCTACCCAAGGAAAGAATATGTCCACCCCCATCGATTTCTATTTTGATTTCAGCTCACCATATGGTTATTTTGCGTCTCTAGAAATAGAAAAGCTTGCAGCACAATATAAACGCGATGTGCAATGGCATGGCATTCTGCTGGGTCCGGCATTCAAACGCATGGGAATCGAGCCGCTTGCCAACACTCCCATAAAAGGTGGATACGCGCAACATGACATGGTGCGTACTGCCCGCTTTCATAATATTCTGTTCCGACAACCAGATGTTTTTCCCATTGCCACTCAATCAGCTGCACGCGCACTACTCTGGATACAACAGCAGCACAGCGACAAAGCGGTTACCTTCATACATACTATTTTTAGTGCTTATTTCACGGAAAATATAGATATCAGCCAAGTTGACACTGTGGTGCGAATTGCTGCCGACCTCGGTGTTGATGCCACCGCCTTGCGGACGGCTCTCGAAGACCCTGCGCTTAAAGCGCAGTTAAGAAGTGCCGTTGATGCCTCTCTGGAGCGCGGCGTCTTTGGTTCCCCTTTTATCATTGTTGATAATGAACAATTTTGGGGATTTGACCGCTTTAACCAGTTGGCTGCATGGCTGGCAAACGGGAAAATATGAAGGCACGTCAATCCAGTGCCATGACTTGTCCCTGTGGTAGCAGCTCCTATCAGGCATGCTGTGGACGCTACATTGATGGTCACGCCACCGCAAGCAATGCTCTGGAATTGATGCGCTCACGTTATAGTGCCTTTGTGTTACGCAACGAAACCTATCTGCGTGCCACCTGGCACCCTGATACGCTCCCTTCAGAGCCAGTCACCGGCGAAACCGATGTCAGATGGGTAGGCTTGCAAATTATTAAACATATTCATGCAGATCAGGCTGACGAAGCTACCGTAGAGTTTGTGGCGCGCTTCAAAATCGGTGGCCGAGCACATCGATTGCACGAGATCAGTTATTTTGTGCGCTCCGCCTTCCCCGCATCCGCTCCAGGCCAAAAACAAGATTCTCCCAACTGGTACTATGTCAGCGGCATTTTTCCTGAAGAAACATAACAACGTCCTGTGCCACTCCCTACGCCCATCTCCTCTACCGCTACCATTCCCGCCATTCTGACTACAAAAACCTCACGAAGAATGTCGCAACCCACTGCCAATATCACACCATGAACGCGACAGAGAACCACCACCTCCGATTACCCGCTGGTATGCATGTTTTCGAACGGGGATGGTTGTCTGCCAACAATATCTTATTTCATGGTACGCAAGAGACTGTCCTCGTCGATAGTGGCTACTTGACGCATGCTCCACAAACGTTAGCACTCGTACAGCATGTGTTACAGGAGCGTCCGCTCAAGCGCGTCATCAATACGCATCTTCATTCAGATCATTGCGGTGGAAATGCTGCGCTACAAGCAGCATATGGTTGCCATATCAGCATCCCCCATGCCCAGGCAGACAATGTGAACCGATGGGATGAAACCGCCTTACACTTCAAAACAACTGGTCAGCAATGCCCACGCTTTTCTTTTCATGACACCCTGCGTGATGGCGACACTCTTTTGCTCAATCATCTGTCATGGCAAGTATTAGCCGCTCCAGGACACGATCCGCATGCATTGATTTTCTATTGTGCGCAAGAGGGTATTCTCATTTCCGGGGATGCACTATGGGAAAAAGGTTTCGGTGTCATTTTCCCGGAGTTGGAGGGGGACTCCGGTTTTGCAGAAACCCGAGCAACACTAGAACTGATTTCGGCGCTGGACATACGTCTCGTCATCCCCGGTCATGGCGCACCATTTCATCATGTCAAACAAGCATTAGCATTCGCTTTTTCACGAATCGACTATCTACAACAAGACCCTCGCCGTAATGCAGAAAACAGTGTCAAGGTATTGATCAAATTTTTACTACTGGAACGGCAAACGATTCCCTTGGCAGAATTACCCGACATGATGACGAATATTAAGTTATTGGCCGAATGTAATCGACGCTACTTCCACCTCAGTGCACCAGCACTGGCTGACTGGTGCACAGCGCAACTGGTTCGTGCAGGCGTGGCTCGTGTCACCGACCATATGTTAGTGAATGCCCCCTGATAGCAAACATCGTAATACTTTGACATGGCGGGCATCATTCTCCACATCAAGTGCAAAAAATAAACAGCTCGCTTAACAATAACCCAAATAAAAGCACGATCGTAATATTTTGTTTTATAATCACTTTGCCACAACCCAATGCTGTCGTGCCAACAGAAGAAAGACAGCACTTATCTTATAAAGCGATGCTATAACAACGAGACTACGCCATGACCCTACCGACCATCCTCCAACGCCTTCGCCTGCCTGTTATTGCTGCCCCTATGTTTATCGCCAGTGGCCCTGCCCTGGTGGCAGCACAATGCAAAGCTGGCATCGTTGGCTCTTTCCCCGCTCTCAACGCACGTCCAGCAGAACAGCTGGATATCTGGTTGACGCAATTACAAGATGAACTAACCGCCTATCAAATTGCCCATCCTACACTCAAGGTCGGGCCCATTGCTGTCAATCAGATCGTGCATCAGTCCAATGATAGGTTGGCACATGACGTGGAGGTCTGCGTCAAACACAAAGTGCCCATCATCATTTCCAGTTTACGCGCACCACCACCAGAAATGCTTGATGCTATCCACAGCTATGGTGGTATCGTTTTGCATGACGTCATCTCTTTGCGCCATGCACATAAAGCGCTTGATGCGGGTGTCGATGGACTGATTCTGGTAGCCGCAGGCGCGGGCGGTCATGCCGGAACGCTATCTCCCTTTGCATTGGTTGGCGAAGTCCGCCAATTTTTTTCCGGGCCGATTGCTCTCTCCGGTGCCATTGCCAGTGGCGATGCCATTCTAGCAGCACAAGCCATGGGAGCAGATTTTGCCTATATCGGATCTCGTTGGTTAGCTACTCAAGAGTCGAATATTGTCGATGCCTATCGCGAAGCGATTCTCGACTCCAGCGCAGCTGATGTCATTTATACCAACTTATTTACCGGTGTTCCTGGCAATTATCTGAAAAAATCCATCATTGCCGCAGGATTGGATCCTGATAATCTGCCACAGGCCGACAAATCCAAAATGAATTTTGGCGCTGCCAGTGGTGCCAAAGCCTGGCGTGACATATGGGGGGCAGGGCAAGGTATTGGACTGATCAACGACATTCCCTCAACAGCCGAACTCGTCACACGATTACAAACGGAATATGAAGCAGCAAGACAGCGACTAGCGCTCAACAACTAGGCGCCATGCCGGTAGCGCTTACTAAGTGCTACCTCTTACTTGTTTATATTACATGAGAAGATAACAAAGAATTTGTAACGACTGGCACTTTCACTGCATTCTATTGTCGTAGAAACTCGTTAACAAAAGAATTTCTAGAACGTTATGACAAGCTTTCTGCGCACCAGAAAAGGTCGCTATA
>JAATGO010000165.1 GCA_015654605.1 Betaproteobacteria bacterium | reverse complement strand
GCACGATCTGCCGCGCAGACATTGGCAGAATTAGGTGGTTTGCAACGAGGAAGATTAGATATTCATGCCAGTCAGACCATTGCCAGCTACTGGTTGCCTCCCCTATTGATGCAGTTTCACCAGGCATATCCAATGATTGAGCTTTGTTTGACGGAGTCCAATACACAAAATGTTGCCTATGCAGTATTGGATGGCACAGCAGATATTGGATTCGTGGAGGGGGAGATAGAAGACCGGTTGCTGTTGGCAGAGGTTATTGATCATGATCAGATTGTGGTAGTCGTGGCACCAGGACATCCATGGGCAGACGGTAATCGCATCCAACCAGCTGAGTTGTTGGAAGGACTATGGGTGATGCGGGAAAAGGGTTCTGGTTCTCGTTCGGCATTTGAAACTATGCTGACGACGGCTGGAGTTGATGCCAATTCCTTGCATATTGCAATGGCATTACCGTCTAATGAAGCGGTGCGTACGGCCGTAATGTCTGGATCGTTTGCGACTGTTGTATCCGAACTAGTCGTCGCGTCCTATTTACAGGCAGGGTTGTTGTGTAAGGTTCATGTCGCGTTACCGCCGCGTGCTTTTTATTTGCTACATCATAAAGAACGTTATAAAGGGAAGGCGTTTCAAGCGTTAGAGCAGATGATACGCAGAGCGGGTAATTTATCGTGTTCTAGCTGAATTTGGTAACGACTTGCACAGAGGCAGTGGAATTTTTGCAGGACGTGGATTTTTGAGGGAGTTTCAGAGGAGAGATCGTTTGAATGTCGAGTTCACACAGCATTCGGGAGATGGAATGTACCACCCAACTTTAGGGGGATATAGCTCGGAATGGAGTGCAGACAAAGTTACGGATAGTAGTACCTAGTTTTGTCAAAGATGGTGCATATCTTATCTTCAGAGAGACTATTTTTTTGTGCCAACCTCTTTTTACGAGGGGAGATATTGCGTATGTTGCCAAGGATCGTGAACTCAATTATAGTTAGCTAACTAATTATTTGTTATCTAATTTATGGATTCCCTGGACGAAAGATTTTCCCGCGCATTACATAATACTGCCCGCAGTTGGCGCCAAGCACTTGACCGTCGAATGAAGGACATTGGAATCAGCCAATCTGCATGGATGGCGATTGCATTGGCGGCCAAAGCCAAGCAGCCAATGTCTCAAATTGAATTGGCAAATGGCCTTGGAATTGAGGGGCCAAGTATGGTGGCAATGCTGGATAAACTAGAAAAGTCTGGTTTGCTCATGCGCGAGTCTTCTGTAACGGATCGACGTATTAAATTAGTAGTACCCACTGAGGAAGGCGCGGCCTTGTATCGTCAGGTTAAAAACAAGGCAGCAGCATTGCGCCGTGAATTGTTTCGCGATATCGATAAAGAGCAATTACATCAGGCAACGACCTTTCTGGAACGTTTGCAAGAAATTCTAGAGGTAGAAGTATGACAGCTGGTTCTGTTGCTGGAGTCGATGGTACGTCTGATGCATCTCCAGTAATTAATCGCACCATGATTACACTGGCGATCATGGTAGCAACTATTATGCAAACGCTTGATAGTACGATTGCCAATGTTGCTTTACCTCACATGCAAGGTAGTCTGTCGGCCTCACAAGACCAGATTACCTGGGTATTAACTTCCTATATTGTTGCTGCGGCGATCGCGACACCATTGACTGGCTGGTTATGCGATCGCTTTGGTCAACGCAACGTATTTTTGACATCCATCATGGGTTTTACCGTAGCCTCGGCCATGTGCGGCATGTCGATGACATTGACGGAAATTGTTGCTGCCCGATTGCTGCAAGGAGTATTTGGTGCTGCCTTGGTGCCTTTGTCTCAGGCGGTTCTGCTCGATATCAACCCGCGCGAAAAGCAGGGTTCGGCGATGGCGGTTTGGGGTATGGGAGTTATGGTGGGTCCGATTTTGGGTCCGACATTGGGCGGCTGGCTGACGGATAGCTACAATTGGCGCTGGGTTTTTTTCATTAACCTGCCGATCGGTATTCTAGCATTCTTGGGGGTGTTGAGATATATCCCGCATGCAACTGGCAAGCGAGCCATGAGCTTCGATATGTTCGGGTTTGGCACACTGAGTCTGGCGGTCGGCGCATTGCAATTATTACTGGATCGTGGAGCACAGAATGACTGGTTCAACTCCATGGAAACATGGATCGAGGCCATTGTCTCTGGTTTGAGCATGACATATTTTGTTGCGCATACTATTTTTTCACCCGTAGGCAAATCGTTTTTCAATTATCGATTGCTGATGAACCGGAATTTTGTCACAGGGTCACTATTTATTTTTATTGTGGGTGCTGTGCTATATGCCACCCGTGCTTTGACGCCTCCCATGCTGCAAAATCTGATGGACTATCCGGTCGCGACAACAGGACTTGTTACCGCACCTAGTGGAGCGGGTACCATGCTAGCGATGATGATAGCAGGGAGAATGATAGGACGCGTTGATTTGCGCTTGCTGTTACTGACAGGTTTTCTGATTGCCGCGTTTTCTTTATGGCAGATGATGCAATATACCCTGGTACTGGGCGTGCCTGACATTGTATGGCCTGGTTTGATACAAGGCATTGGACTTGGTTTGATCTTTGTTCCTCTCAGTGCAGCGTCATTTGCGACGTTAGATCCAACATTACGTGCTGATGGTACGGCCATCTATAGTCTGGTTCGCAATATTGGTAGCAGTATCGGTATTTCTTTAGTACAGACGCTGCTTGTGAAAAATACACAGATTGCACATGCTTCCATAGGCGAACATCTCAATAATGCTAACCCGGCGCTGCAAGATCCGGCAACACAGATATTCTATAACTTTCAAGGGGGAACTGGCACAGCTTTGCTCAATGAAGAGGTGACCAGGCAAGCATCTATGATGGCTTATCTGGATGATTTCAAACTTATGTTCATTTTGACATTGGTCGTGATCCCGCTCCTGCTATGGATCCGTTCTCCAGCCAAAGGAGGCAAGCTTGAGGTTGATCATGCTGCGATGGAATAAATCATAGAATGCCCAGGCACAGCGATTGATGGCAAGCTTGAGTACGGATTT
>JAATGO010000411.1 GCA_015654605.1 Betaproteobacteria bacterium | reverse complement strand
TAGAGCAAAATATGAAAGTCATATATCACGATTATGCTATGCTGAATCGCAATCACGCTATATGCTCAACCAATAATAAAAATAGCTAACCTACAGCAATAGTTTTTGACACTTTCATTCTTTTCACTAAATGTTATTCATGAAAATAGATACCTCTACAACCCATTCGCGTTCTCGTACTACTACTCATACCGTATCTTATGTTGGGCACAATAAAGATGCGATTGCGCAGCGCATAGCTCAAGCAAATGCTCTACGAGATCCCGCTAAACAAATTCAGTCCTTCGAAAAAATTTTATCGGATCCACTGACCGAAAATTTACTTTCTCGTTATGATGTCGGCAATGTACATTGGAATAAAGCCATTGCGCATACTCAAGAAAGTGATCACTATTTTAACGATGCTCAACAACCTGTCACGGCCATTCGACATCATGAGCAAGCCATCCATCACATGCAGTATGCGCTGTCCTGCTATGACTGCGCTGGCGACCGAGATCAGACAAAAGCACTTCTTGATGAGTTTCAGGAGAAAAGAGATAAAATCCTAGATCACCTGCAAAACTTGGTTGTGCTTCCCGAGGTTGGCAGTTTTCAACCGAATAGAGAATCACCTAGAGAGCAGAAAATGCATTTCTATCGATTAGAAACAGGGGCTTGGGAATCTCGTGCTGTTGACTCTCTAATTCGCCAAAGGGAAAGTGAGTAAAGCTAGAACGCATTTCATAAATAGGCATGTGTTCTAGTAAATCATCTAGAAGCTACTCACGGCCATGGCAAGGGCAACAGCAAGCATAATGAACGTTGCCAGCCAGCCGAAAAAACGTAACCAGCCAGTCACAACGAACTTACCCATAATATCCGGGCGAGACACTACCAACATCATGACAATCATGACGGGCACAGCGATCACCCCATTGATGACAGCACTCCAAAACAACGCACGAATGGCATTGATGGAGGAGAAATTGATGAACACTCCCACCAGCGTAGAGAATGCAATGGTGGCATAAAACGCCTTCGCTTCCCGAAACTTACGCGAAAATCCAACCGGCCAGCTGAGCCCTTCCCCAATGGCGTAGGAAGCCGATCCTGCTAACACTGGCACCGCCAGTAGTCCAGTCCCAATGATGCCTGCGGTGAATAATAAAGAGGCGAAGGATCCTGCAAATGGCTGCAGCGCTTGCGCTGCTTGTGCCGATGTCTGAATATCCGTAATACCATGGGCATTCAGCGTAGCAGCCGCTGTTGCAAGAATGGCCAAAGCAACCATATTGGAAAGCGCCATCCCTGCCAAAGTATCAAACTTGATACGCCGGAATGCTTCAAGCGCTTGCGCTGGTGCTTCAATCAGTGTCTTTCTCTGGGGATGTACATGCATATCCTCAACCTCTTCTTCCGATTGCCAGAAAAACAGATAGGGACTGATCGTCGTACCTAAAATGGCCACTACGGCAACCAGATACGGCGAATGTAAGCTCAATTGTGGAATAAAGAATTGCTTAGCCAACAAAGGCCAATTCACATGTGCGACGACCAGTACGGCGAGATAGGCAAACAACGATAGTGTGAACCACTTCAGCACAGAGACATAACGCGTATATTGTAATAGCAACTGCATAGCTACGCAAATTGCCCCAAAGAATAATACATACAACCATTTAGGTCCTGGTAAAAGCAGAGTTATCGCATCAGCCATGGCACCCAGATCAGCGCCCAGGTTAGCAATATTAGCGACAAGCAGAAGACACACCACTGACCGCACAAGCCACGATGGATAGTAAGTTCGTAATACGCCAGCAATACCTTGCCCGGTAGTACGACCAATTCGCGCGCTGATAATTTGGATCGCCACCATAAGCGGATAACTAAAAAACAATGTCCACGCCAGTGCGTAACCAAAAGCTGCCCCTACCTGGCTATATGTGGCGATGCCACTTGGGTCATCATCCGATGCACCAGTGATCAAACCTGCCCCAAGAAAACCAGCTAGTCTCGGTTTTGATGTCCCAACAACAGGACTGCCCTCTGGCATAGCATCATCTTGGTCTGGTAGTTTCGGCATATAGTATTAGCAATGTCAGGGATGCGTTGGAGATACGTTAGTTATTGCAAAGCCGAAAGCTGAGAGAATGAAGATGAGCGCCTGTCAACTTTAGCCAACAAGAGAGTTCGAATCTTATATTTCCACACAGCATCAGCACCCCAGAATGACATTGACTAATGTTTGCCAGGTTAGCAATCATACTCCCACATTCATACCTCAGCTCGTGCTCAATCTGACTTTATGATGCGTTGAACCAGGTCTGGTTACTTAATACGATAGAAGTACCGCGACAGAAGTGCCTCCCTCACAACGAGCACGAAATCAATCCATGC
>JAATGO010000154.1 GCA_015654605.1 Betaproteobacteria bacterium | reverse complement strand
GCACTGTGATGGAAGAAGAAAGCGTATGACACATTTGATTGTACTTGTCGGTTGTGTGCTGGCGTTTGCTGCTTTGGCATTGGCGATGGACCGACATCAGGAAGACTTGTTCGGCCGGGCGCTGACAGCTGGGACAACCCGCTGGTTGCGCATTGTCGGCTGGAGCTTACTGGTGGTGGTATTGCTGCTCGTTGTGTATGCTCAAGGATGGGCGTTAGGATTGGTCAGTTATAGTGGTAATACAAGTCTGGGTGCTGGACTTGTTTTTGGTGCGCTTGTTGTCCGGTCACGTTGGCAGGAGTGGGGTAAAGCACATATCAAAAAAAGTCATTGATGCTGGTAACGAGGGCAGATACACAGATTGATAGCTGTTGTCGTTGATCTTCTAACGCTGCTAAGCAATAGATTCATCTATGTGGTTATTCCACGCGGTGTAAGTTTGAATTAACGGAACAATCTGGACCGATTATGTGTAGTACCAACGTGATAATAAATTATATCGATTATGGCTCAATGTACATACCTGCATTGAAATTTAATGTGAGACGACATTAATCTGCTAGTAAATTGTGTCTTCTTAAAAGTGTGCGCAGTGTATTGCGAGAGATTCCTAATATTTTTGCTGTACGTACCTGATTGCATTTGCAATATGTATAAGCAGCTTTGATTAGCGTTGACTCTAATTCATGATAAATATGGGAAGATGGATTCTCTAGAAGAATCATGTATAGTGCTTCAATTTTTTGTAGGGTTATAGATGCATTAATGGTATCTAAATTCTGCCACTCAGTTGTTTTCTCGTACCCGTCAGCCGCTACTGTATTTTCGTATGTGTTCGTCTCTGCCAAGGAAGGTAATTGCGTATCTTGATGCCCGGTGATCTCTTCAGAATGCGCTAACATATCGGTAAAAATCAAATCATTTTCTTCAATTACGCCGTGGTGAGACACAATTAAAGCATAATGGATTATATTTTCCAGTTCTCGTATATTACCGGGCCATGTGTAATCATAAAGTGCCTTTTTGGCATTTTCTGATAAGTAGATTTTCCCATATCCAAGACGACGGCTATAGAGTTGGACAAAATGTTCCGATAACGGAAAAATATCTTCTCGACGATGCCTTAATGGTAAAACCTGAATGAATGCCACATGCAAACGATAATACAAATCTGCACGAAATTTTCCGGCTTTTACTGCACGCTCTAGAGAGGCATTTGTCGCGGCAATCAATCGTACATTCAATGATACGGGTTTACGTGACCCCAAACGCACTACTTGCTGTTCTTGTAGTACACGTAAAAGTTTGACCTGCAAATGTAAAGGTAAATCGCCTATCTCATCTAAAAAGAGTGTTCCCTGATTAGCTGTTTCAAACCATCCAGCGCGACTTTGCAATGCGCCTGTATAAGCGCCGGCTTCGTGGCCGAATAATTCGGCATCGATCAAATTATCAGAAAAAGCGCCACAATTTACTGGAATAAAAGGTCCCTTTCTTTCGCTTAATACATGCATGTGGCGAGCGATTAGTTCTTTACCAGTTCCAGTTTCTCCTGTCAGTAAAACTGTTGCATCTGTTGGAGCAACCCGTTCTATCTGTTTTAGGAGTTGAACCGATGCATGATCGTGGAACAAAAGTGCTTTAGCACGTATGGAAAGAGGATCTTGACTTGATGTGGGTAAAGTCAGTACGGTATTAATCAAAATAACTCACCCGAATCTGTTGTCGTACGTATTTGTATAATTGTGGTTTGATATTGCGTATCACTGTTCGTTGCATATCATGTTCCCTTTAATAAGTCACATTATTTGGTGGAGGAGTATTACTTAAATAATACGCACCTACCGCTTTATATTTATAAGCAATAGGGTCATGTGTTGTATGTGTTCTGGCATTTCGCCAATGTCTATCCAGATTTTCTTTGCGTAATGTTGCTGATGCTCCACCGATCTCAAACAATTGCTCTGTGGCCATTAGGGAAGATTGCGTCACAATAATTTTTGCTTCCGCAACAGCAATCGATGCGGCAATTCCATTTTTATGCTTGTCTTCCTGATCTGTAGTGGTTGACCACCATGATTTTTCAGCTGCATCAACAATAGCCGCTGCACGGTAGACGACGGCCTCAGCAGCATGCGCATAAGCTGCAATTTTACCTACAGTATGTTGCACGAAAGGATCTTCTATAGAACGTGTCACCCCACTCTCCTTGACCGGGCGGGCTTTTTCATTCGCCCACCGTATTCCATCATCAAGGGCAGCCAAACCAATACCTGCCTCAATTGTGCAATGCATGAGTTGGGTTGCAGAAGAGATATATCCCCATGGATAGGTTGCCGTTTCGAAAAGCGGAAAAATTTCATTTGGCTCTACAGTTACATCAACCAGCTCAGTTGTCCCACTTGCAGTGCCGCGTTGTCCCATGCCATCCCAATCGTCTAGCAGAGCGACACCTTGTCTTCGGCTTGGTATTAATAACCAGACTGTTTTATCCTGTTCATCTAATGCCGTGATACGCAAATAATCGGATAAAAGGCCACCTGTCGTATAAAATTTTCTCCCATTCAATCTATATTTGCCATCCGCATAGGAAGTTAAACGTGTTCCAATATCACCCCGAAATGTAGTTCCTCTTTCGGCCAAGCCAGCTGAGTACCAGGCTCCCGAAAGAATATTGGAGAAATGTATTTTCTGTTGATCTGTTGTGGCACGTAAACGGATCAGATCCACATTCAAATGATGTGGCTGCATACTTTGTGCCACACTAGGGTCGGCTTTCGCAAGCTGTATCGCTAACTCTACTAGCTGCGTATAACTTAGTTCAGCACCGCCATGCGCACTAGGTATCCTTGCGCTAAGAATACCGCTTGTTCTCAATGCATCACGCCATTCATATGCAGGATTTCCTGTTAAATCGCGTGCAGATGATTCATCTGTAATACGTGGTACCAACTCAGCGATACGCTGTTTGATTTCAAAAAAAGAGTGTGACATGACTACCTGTTAAATTTTTTATGCATTCAATATAAATATATTATTGAAACGTTTCAAATTTTTTTTAATTATTAGCAAATGCATTTAAGTGCAGATGGCTTGTGGTATATCAACATTCAAGCAATGTATGAAAACAGCCATATGCATAATTAATGAAAGCTTATACAGTAAACATTTATACGAGGTATGTTGGAATTTCAGCATGGAAAATGCTATGAATTGTTGATAAATCAACACTGAAATCGCTGGACATTCCGAATTATGCTGAAATTAAAACGTTTTCAATTGGCACAAAAAATGCTCTTTGTTGTGTCATGAAAAGTATTCTTCCTATTGCACCTGAGCAGCCAGGTCGCTATATCAGTTTTGAAACGGTACAGATATCCCCACATCTAGGAGCAGAGATTTCTGGTATCGATATTACCCAGCCATTAACACCAATACAAATTGGTGAATTGCAGCATGCCTATACGCACTATCAGGTTCTTTTTTTTCGTAATCAACGATTTGATGTGGCATCACAAAAAAAATTTGGCCAATATTTTGGTCAACTTCATATTCATCCAAGCGCACCTGCGTATCCGGATCATCCTGAAGTTTTGCGTATACATGCCGACCATCATTCAAAAGTAGTTGCAGGTGAAAATTGGCATTCTGATGTCTCATGCGATCAAGCACCTCCAGCTGCGAGTATTTTATCTATGCATACTATTCCTCCCGTTGGAGGCGATACACTTTTTGCAAGCATGTTCGCTGCATATGAGGGCTTATCAGGTAATTTTAAAAAACTGGTAGATGGCCTAACGGCAACACATGATGGAAATCATGTATTTGGCGGTCGGTTCTCCAATTACGGTCGTACCGACGCGCGTATACAACATCCACGCTCTTCTCATCCAGTAGTGCGTACCCATCCTGTTAATGGGCGTAAAGCCATTTTTGTTAATCCTGGATTTACGACACATATTGATGGTCTGCCTGCTGACGAAAGTGAAGCTATTCTTGCTTATTTATATAGACACAGTCTGAAAGCCGATTATCAGGTACGTTTTAGATGGCAGCCGTATTCCGTTGCATTTTGGGACAATCGCAGTACGCAACATCAGGCGATATGGGAT
>JAATGO010000196.1 GCA_015654605.1 Betaproteobacteria bacterium | reverse complement strand
GTGGGTTTGGGTGAACCCTTATATGACAAGTTGGACGCAGAAATCGCCTATGCTTTGATGGGGATTAATGCCGTGAAAGGGGTAGAGATTGGCGCTGGCTTTCGCGCGGTTACTCAGAAAGGCTCTTCCCATGGGGATGCATTAACTTCTCAAGGGTTCCTGAGTAATAACGCTGGAGGTATACTTGGGGGGATTTCGACGGGACAGGATATCACGGTGTCATTGGCCATTAAATCAACCTCTAGTATTCGTATCGCACGTGAGTCGATAGATAAGGCAGGGCAGTCAGTTCAGGTAGAAACATTGGGTCGGCATGATCCCTGCGTAGGGATACGTGCTACACCTATTGCAGAGGCAATGTTGGCACTGGTATTAATGGATCACGCATTGCGCTATCGCGCGCAATGCGGAGATGTAGTGATGACAACTCCTGATATTGCCAAGAAAAAGTGAGTTAGATTTATCTACACGACGTGGTTGGTGGCGATCATGTTTTGATAGATGTGTGTAGACTTCGTTCGTTTGTAAATATCTCCGCATAGGTTTCTGCAATTTCTCATGATCAGGCAACTGGTCCATGATTCAAAGACAGCGGCAACACAAATCTTACTTGTGTTGCCGCTGTCTTTGCTTGTGACGGGCAGAAGACATCAATACTTCAATACTTCACCAAAGCATCCCCTTATAAGCAAAAAGTGATAGGTTTTTCCAATCATAAAATGGGCGAACTATCGATTAGACGAATGTTTTGCAAATACGTAGAATTCCCATCATTCATACAAGAATACTGAAGAGGTATTTGGCACCCGTACTAATGCAAGCCGAGAGAGACAAGTCTGATGAGTTCAAACGTATCTACAGCAGAAAATACTGCATTACCTGGCAACGCCATACGCATCGATAGCCATACTCACATCATGGTTCGTGATGCAACATTGGTGGCAACGCGACATTCCGAGCCAAAACGGGATATTACTGCCGAAGAATTGCTTGCCTTGTTCGACAAGCATGGCATTACCCATGGGGTACTGACGCAACCTAGTTTTTATGGGACGGACAATTCCCTTCTGCTCTCCGCCCTGAAGCGTTATTCAAGACGACTACGCGGTACCGCCATCGTTGCCCCAACAGTGACAGAGCAAGAGCTTGATGTGCTCTACAGCGCTGGTGTGCGTGGTCTGCGACTGAACTGGTTTCGTCGAGACGACGTTCCTAATCCAGCTGGTAGCGCTTATCAGCGTTTGTTTGGTTTGGCGCGTGAATGTGGCATGCATGTTGAGCTGTATATTGAAGGATGCAAGATGGTAGGGGTATTACCCGCAATCCAGGCAAGTGGTGTCGGGGTAGTGCTCGATCATTTTGGCTCGCCAGAGCCTGAAAGTGGAATCACTGGTGCAGGGTTTCAGGCGGTGCTTGATGGCGTGAGCTCGGGAACGACTTGGGTGAAACTGTCCGCGCCTTACCGATTAGGTGGTGTGCCGGCGGCTCCTTATGTTAGCGCCTTATTACAGGCAGGTGGGCCTTCCCAGCTTATGTGGGGTAGTGACTGGCCATGGGTATCACACGAAGATACCCAATCCTACGAACAATGCTTATCTGATTTTGAGAGCTGGGTTCCAGAACTACACCAGCGGATCATTATCTGGCGCGACACACCACAGAAGTTATTCGGTTTCTGATCGTATCAAACGGAGAGCCAAGCGTCGCCATAACAGACGATCCATACCATTTTCACTAGGAGACAACACATGGAGCAGTATGAAGATTCAAGCCGCGTTAAGGCAGAGCGCGCGCTCATCAAAAAGGTTGCTTGGCGTTTCTTGCCAGTTCTTATTCTCGGTTATCTACTGAACTATTTGGATCGTACCAATGTCGGCTTCGCAGCACTGACGATGAACAAGGAGCTGGGTTTGACGGCTAGTCAATTTGGCTTCGGTGCAGGGATATTTTTTCTCGTCTACAGTTTGTTTGAAGTGCCAAGTAATCTCCTGCTTTTTCGTGTAGGCGCTCGCCTTTGGCTAGCGCGCATTATGATTACCTGGGGCATCTGCTCTGCAGTCATGGCGTTGATCGTTGGGCCGTATAGCTATTATGCTGCGCGGATGCTGCTCGGATTGTCCGAGGCAGGTTTCTTCCCCGGTGTGACGTTTTTCCTTTCTAGCTGGTTTCCTGCTCGTTACCGTACGACTATTCTGGCGTGGTTCCTGTTAGCAGTTCCTTTATCATCACTTGTCGGAGGCCCACTCTCCGGAGGACTCTTGCTTCTGGATGGTCTATGGGGCATGAGTGGTTGGAAGTGGATGTTCCTGGTTGAAGGTGTGCCGACAGCACTGGTAGGCATCTGGGCCTTGTTTCGTCTGGCGGACAGTCCAGACAAAGCATCGTGGCTGTCTCCATCGGAACGCACTCTGATGAACGATATGCTGAGTAGCGAGAAGCGTGCTAAGCCACGTAAAGATTTCGCTGCCGCACTGAGCGACCCGCGAGTGCATGTGTTGGCGCTGATTCAGTTTGGTTTTACCGTCGGCTCGTATGGTGTTGGTGTATGGATGCCATTGATTCTCAAGCAGTTTCTTTCCTCTTCACTGGAAATCGGCTTGGTTTCTGCAATTCCTTATGCCTTTGCTTGTGTTGGGATGGTGTTATGGGCGAGGCATTCTGACCGTACCGGTAATTCGTTGGGTAACCTGGCTCTGAGTTGTGCATTGGGTGCGATTGGCCTTGCGTTCTCAGTTTTTGCGCATTCCACTGTCGCATCGATGATTTGCCTTACGTTGGCATTGATCGGTGTCACCGCAGCGCGCGCCATCTTCTGGGCAATTCCTGGACGTATTATGACTGGGGTTGGTGCTGCAGCTGGTTTTGCTTATATTAACTGCATTGCAGCACTGGGTGGATTTGCTGGCCCGTATGTTATCGGTTGGGCCAAAGAAGAGACCGGTAGTTTTGCCACCGGATTGGGCGTTATGGGTGTTATTCTGGTTGTGACAGTGCTCTTGGTAATCCCGCTGCATTACTTCCAACGTCAGGCGGCGGCGAGTACATCGACGTAAGCCAGTGATTCATCTACATTACCAAGGAGAAAAGAATGGATTCCTCGAAGCGACGTGCCCAATTCCGGGCGCTGGTTGAACAACGTCAGGGTCTGCTGATGCCTGGAGCCTTTAATGCTCTGAGTGCACGTGTAGCAGCTGATGCTGGGTTTCATGCGTTGTATCTCAGTGGTGCTGGGGTCACCAATATGTACCTCGGTATGCCAGATTTGAGTTTCATCGGTTTATCCGATATGGCAGACCATACAAGCCGGGTGCGTGACGCTGTATCACTTCCGTTGTTGGTTGATGCAGATACCGGGTACGGCAATGCAGTGAATGTCAGTTTTGCAATCCGCACGTTGGAACGCGCTGGTGCGGATGCGATTCAACTGGAGGATCAGGTCAATCCGAAAAAATGCGGCCATTTTAATGGCAAGGCCGTCATTGACACCAACGAAATGTTGGGCAAGATTCACGCAGCGGTAGATGCGCGAACGGATCCGAACCTGTTAATTATCGCTCGCACGGACGCATGCGCAATTCACGGATTTCAGGCTGCCATTGAGCGTGCGCAATTGTTTGCTGAGGCTGGTGCGGATGTGCTTTTTGTCGAAGCGGTGGAAACGTTTGATGAAGTCAAGGCATTGCCATCGCTTTTGCCACGTCCGTTGCTCATGAATATTGTCATTGGCGGGAAAACACCGGCGTTACCTCAGCCACAGCTTGCCGAACTCGGGTTCGGCATCGTTTTATACGCCAATGCTGCATTGCAGGGGGCCGTGTTGGGGATGCAGAAAGCATTCGCTGCGTTAGGGGCAACTGGATTGCTGGAAGAAAATCCCGATTTGGTCGTTCCTTTTGCAG
>JAATGO010000317.1 GCA_015654605.1 Betaproteobacteria bacterium | reverse complement strand
GGTAAATTCGAGACTTGGCCACTAAAAATTCCGGAAGGCCAGATGTTTCCTGCGTTGCCTGTATCAATGATATGCAATACGACGGAGGTACTAACCGATGTCGTGCGTTCAGGGTTGGGAATAGCTAGCCTGCCGGATTTTATGGTGCGTGATGCGATAGCTATTGGGGAGCTCACAACTGTTTTGGACGACTTCACTCGACATCAGGGGTTCTTCCGCATACTTTGGCCTTCGAGCAGATATCAAGCTCCAAAGTTGCGCGTCTTTATTGATTTCATGAGTGCTCAGTTATTCACTTAGATATCGGAGCCATGGGCTACGGTGACGAACCCGCCTATGCCCTGGAGACTGGGCGCAGAGTCCTTTGGACAATGACATGTGAATTACAGTTTTGGCGGCGGCGATTTTTACGATATGATACTTTGCAGATCGGCGGATTGCAGTCATGTCTGGTCTATGCGAGTCCCACCATCTCCCGATTAGATTGCCTAATATCATAACCAAACGGCAGCCATAGTTGCAGGTGACCCTTTCTCAACGATATGGTGTCACTGAGATGTCCCACATTTAAGACTTGTTTGTCCGATGTGTTCGGACATACCAATTTCTTCCATTCGAACCACGGTCCGTTATTCTTTGACATAGAGGGTTTTGATACCCTTTTGGTGCAGAGAATTCATTATTATGTTTAAGCATTACTCTGGGCGTTGTGCCGAGGACAATGCATCTCTGCCGATCCCCGCGTTAATAGCTACTTTAGGCCTTTCTGATGGCGGAAAAGTATAGGAGGAAATAATGCGTGAAGGTAAAAAGAATAAAATCAAGCCGAATCCTATGTGGTCAAACAATAATGTGATGAAGCTTGGCGTTTTTTCGACGAATACTGAGGGTAGATGTACCGTTACAAATGCGCCAGAACGCCTACGGGGAGATGATTGGCAAGGCAATCTCGAAATAGCGAAGATTGCGGATAAAGCGGGTTTTGAAGCGTTTATTCCGGTGGGAAGATGAAAAGGGTTTTTGGGGGAAAATAACACTGGCGGAGTCTGTTATGAAACTTATCCGTGGCGATTCAAAGCTTGATTCATAGCGTTGTACTACGCGCCATGTTTGCATACAACGCAGCAAAAAATCAAGAGATAGTCAGCAAGGGGGAGTTAGCGATTATTGACGTTGAACTCAATAGGGTAAAGGTTTTTCAGCGCTTTCATGAGATATGTATCGTGAAGTTGATTCCAAATCAGCACAACCTCATTACTATTATTCGTTTGCTACGATCGTCCCAAAAAAACAATAATTTCCTATCAACGATAAGAATATTGAAATCTATTATATAAGGAGTTATCTATGGTGCGGCGTTATCAACTATTTATTAACAATGAGTGGGTTGATCCTCTTTCTGACCAGTGGTTCGATTCGCTCGATCCGTTCAGTGGCGAGGCATGGGCACAAGTCCCTCGTGCGAACAAAGCCGATGTCGACCGTGCAGTAGAAGCTGCATCGGCCGCGATGGAAGGCCCTTGGGGAAAGATGTCTGCCACTGATCGTGGCTTGCTTTTGCATAAGTTGGGTAGTTTGATCGAGAAGCACGCCGATACGTTGACGCTAGCTGAAAGCCGCGACAACGGTAAGCTCAAAAGCGAGGTGGGTGGCCAGGTGCGCTACATGGCCAAATATTTCTATTATTACGGTGGTCTCGCAGACAAGATACAAGGCGCGGTTATTCCGATGGATAAGCCGAAAGTTTTCAACTATACCCGTTACGAACCCATCGGGGTGGTAGCAACGATTACACCATGGAATTCGTCGCTACTGCTAACCGCATGGAAGGTTGCACCGGCTCTCTGTGCGGGCAACACGATTATCGCCAAGCCGTCTGAGCATACGTCCGTGTCGATGTTCGAATTAGCAAAACTGTTCATGGAAGCTGGTTTTCCTCCAGGAGTGTTCAATGTCATCACTGGATTTGGTAGTGAGGTTGGTGAGTCACTTGTTACACATCCTAAAGTACCACGAATTGCTTTCACTGGCGGCGATGAGGGCGGGCGCAAAGTGAACGTGCTGGGTGCTGAACACTTTAAGCGCGTGTCGTTGGAATTGGGGGGGAAGTCACCGCATATCATCTTCAATGACGCAGATTTAACGCGTGCTGCCAATGGTGTTATCACCGGCATTTTTTCAGCAGGGGGGCAGACCTGTATGGCAGGCTCCCGTCTGTTACTGCAAGAGAGCATTCATGATAAATTTGTGGAGCGTCTAGTAGAGATTGCTAGCAAAGCCAAACTGGGGGATCCTTCGTTACCAGACGTGCAGGTAGGCCCTGTGGCGACGCGTCCGCAATTCGAAAAAATCATGGAGTACATCGGCATAGCAAAGAGTGAGGGTGCTCGCTGCGTCTTCGGTGGCAATGCTCGCACGGGAGAAGGATTTGGTGCAGGCCAGTTTGTTGAGCCAACTATCTTTGTCGATGTTAGTAACGACATGCGTATTGCACAAGAGGAAATATTTGGCCCGGTACTTTCTGTAATCAAGTTCAAGGATGAAGAGGATGCGATTCGTATTGCCAACGATATTCGTTTTGGACTCGCTTCTGGCATATGGACCACCAGCCTGCATCGCGCCATGTTGATGTCATCACGAATTAAAGCTGGCACAGTATGGGTCAATAACTATCGCTCCACCAGTTTTACTACGCCCTTCGGTGGTTATAAGGATAGTGGAATAGGGCGCGAAGGCGGCATCGAAGCAGTCAAAGAATATCTTGAAACCAAAAGCGTATGGATTTCTACTGACTTAGATATGCCAGATCCGTTCATCCGTAAGTATTGAGATGCGGGCTCCGAAAGCGTGTCACAGAGAGATCATCACGTTGCGGTGATTGTGAATACATTGGGCGTACAAAGGATAGGGTGGTCTCTCTAGAGCATCCTATTCTTTTAGACAGCCTTGGTATACTTTGTTTTTTTGACGCGCGAACTATCCATTTGATCACAGCGCGACATTGGAAAATCATCCTCACTGGTAGAATGAAAAGTAAATCATAATGGTTGATATATTGTTGTAACACAGTGCTATTTTGGAGCGAAGTCGATGCGCAGAAAAATCCCAAGTACTAGCCTATTAGAGGCCTTTGAGGCTGCGGCGCGCCATTTAAGTTTCACACGTGCAGCAGAGGAATTGGCTTATACCGAGAGTGCGATCAGTCGTAAAATCGCTTTGTTGGAAGAACATCTCGGCGTCAAACTATTTAGTCGTGTAAAAAAAAGATTGCAGTTGACGGATGCAGGAAAGAGTTATAGCCAGATGGTGACGACGAGTCTCGACAAGTTAGAGTCTGACACAACACTGACAATGGCGTACGACGCCGGACGTATCTCGCTTGAATTAGCCGTGTTACCGACATTTGTATTGAAGTGGCTGATGCCTCGTTTGCATCAGTTCAATACTTTGCATCCAGAAGTGACGCTGCATATCACTGCGCGTGAAGAACCATTTTTATTTTCGGAAGCGCCATTCGACGCTGCCATTCATTTTAACCATCCGGTTTGGGCTAATGCCACCAGCACTTACTTGTTTACAGAAGAGTTAATTCCGATCTGTAGCCCACAATTGATCAGTGGCAGGCTGTGTCGTAAGCCAGTAAATTTGTTTGATTATGTATTGCTGCATAAGACCGGTAGACCGGAAGCTTGGTCGCGATGGTTTGAATTGGTTGATTGTCCTGATGCACGCGCTTTGAAGGGGCCACGCTACAGCATGTATGCTATGTTGATTGAAGCAGCCCGGCATGGCGCAGGCATCGCACTAGTACCACGTATTTATGTTATGGACGATATTAAATCAGGGCAATTGACCGTGCCCTGGGAGATATCGGTGCCGGGTGCGAAGGATTATTATTTTGTCGTTCCAGAGCAAAAACAGGCTTCACAGGGCGTACAAGTATTTCTCACCTGGATGTTGGAAGTTACGGCTCAATACGCACGCATCTCAGACATTGAACTGCCCTCATAAAGCGAGACTCCGATGTCACTTTTTTCGTCGCGAAGTGTTGGCGTTTTTAATGTGTTTCACAATAACCATCAATTTACTAATCTGAAAGGGAATTGCATAGTGATTGCTGCTTCAGTTACGCTATGTCTAACACAACCGCGATGCCTCTTAATTATGCGCAACTATTTGGGGCAGTTCATCTTGGCGGTTTTTTTGTTTATTAGTCCAGCCGTATCGATGCCCGCAAACGTGTGTTGAGTATGTCTATCAGCCATAATAATCCGCCACGCCAGAATCCGTGCAGCCGTGCCTGATGGCTGCGGTAGAGCATGATGTGACTTAACTGAGCCAGACGTCCGCGAATAGTGATGCCTTTAAGTAAGCCGAATTTACCCAGCGAGCCATAGGCATCATACTCAGCGAGGGAAACCAATGCACCAAAATCTCGGTAAATAAAATCAGGAATAGACTTGTCGTGTAGGATGGCCTCAGGTAGGTAGCGTATCAGATGCTGCGCTTGCTGATGCGCGACCTGGGCCGTGGGGAATAAAGGGTGCTCAGCACAAGCGAGCATTAGACTTGCGCAATCTCCAATCGCATAAATGCTTGGGTCGCGGGTGGTTTGTAGTGAAGGTAGGACAATCAGTTGGTTACCGCGGGTTGTTTCCAGACCACCCAACTCAGAGAGGAAATCTGGTGCCTTGACGCCAGCAGCCCATACTTTCAGGGTGGCAGTCACTTGGTGACCATCTGCCAGTACGAAGCTATCTGCCGTCGCTGCACTGACGCGAGTGGAGGTCATTACCTTGACACCAAGTGCTTCTAGTCGTGATTGCGTTGCTGTGGAGATGTCTTCTGGAAAGGCTGCCAGTAGACGGGGACCACTTTCGATCAGGGTAATTTTGATGCGTGCCGCCAGGCCTTTGGTGTCATAAGTTTCTGCTGCCTCAAACAGCTGTACCAGCTCAGCCGCCAGTTCTACTCCGGTCGCACCACCTCCGACGATGGCGATTGGCAATTCACTTTTTTGTACCAGACATTGCAGCATGCGAATGCGAACCTCGCGATTGAAGGCCACGGCCTGCTGGCGCGAGTCAATCATTCGACAATGCTCGACAACGCCAGGTGTGCCGAAGTCGTTAGCTTGGCTGCCGATCGCGATGATCAATGTGTCGTAAGGTAATTGTCGTGCGGGAACCAGTTCTCGTCCATCTGTCGTCATAATCGGAGCAATTAGCAGTTCCCGCGCAGTACGGTCAAGTCCGCACAGTTCTCCTGGTTGGTAGCGAAAACCGGCATCACGGGCTTGGGCGAGAAAGGTGGTTTGCTGCTGCGACACGTTTTGAGTGCCTGCTGCAATGGTATGTAGCATGGGCTTCCACACATGAGCAGAATCGCGGTCAATGACAGTAACTGCTGGCAAATCTTTGTTTCGATTCCTTCTGGTGCGCCAACGTCGACCTAGCGTAGAGGCAATTTCCAGACCCGCTACTCCACCGCCAACGATCACGAGCTGATGCTGTTTTTTATCTGTCATATATCTAGTTCCCCCTAAAAGAAATAAAAAAAATTCAGTGATGGAGTGAACTGATCTCATGAAATTAAACACTAAAATAAGCCTGTTAGGAGATG
>JAATGO010000404.1 GCA_015654605.1 Betaproteobacteria bacterium | reverse complement strand
GTGACGACATTATCATGTTGATGCAGTGATTTTAAATCTGGAGCCTTCTCTCTGGTAAAATAGTTGTCTCTGCTGGAACTTGCTGCCAAGCCGGTTGGAAATTTTGGAGTCTTGGAATAGCAGGCGGTGCCACCTACAACGATGCGGCAACTAATGACCATTGGGAAGCAACACAGTATTCATCATGCGGCCGTCAACATTGCTACGGTAGTGAATATATTGATGAACACATTGCGCAGATACTGGATGTTTATACAGCATCTGCTTTCTGGTGTGTCAGAGGCGAGCGGCACTTGCATCGTGGAGTGGCGACGCAGCATGATTTTTCAGCGATCGATGGTGGATCGCGCCTTCTCACTCAGCCATTTTTTGCGTAGTTACTCTTTGCGCAGTTATTCTCTAATATAGACATGACCTCTACCCTTCCCACCGACAAGATGGCCAATGCAATTCGTGCTTTGGCAATGGATGCAGTACAAAAAGCAAATTCAGGACACCCCGGTATGCCGATGGGTATGGCAGACATTGCTGTTGCCTTGTGGGCTAAGCATTATCGACACAATCCGGCTAATCCACACTGGATTAACCGGGATCGCTTTATTTTGTCCAATGGGCATGGCTCCATGCTGCAGTATGCCTTGCTGCATCTGACGGGTTACGATTTATCGATCGAAGACATCAAGAATTTTCGGCAATTACATTCAAAGACGGCTGGTCATCCAGAAGTCCATGTGACACCTGGCGTAGAGACTACCACTGGCCCTTTGGGGCAAGGACTAGCCAATGCGGTGGGGATGGCACTGTCAGAAAAACTGTTGGCGGCTGAGTTTAATCAGCCAGACCTGGATGTTATCGATCATCACACGTATGTTTTTGTCGGTGACGGTTGCCTGATGGAAGGTATTTCTCACGAAGCCTGTTCGTTGGCCGGAGCACTGCGCTTATCAAAGCTGATCGTCTTATATGACGATAATGGTATTTCGATCGATGGTCATGTGGAAGGTTGGTTCAAAGATGATACGCCACAACGCTTTGAGGCGTATGGCTGGCATGTGATTCCTGGTGTTGACGGACATAATGTTGAGGCTGTCAATGCAGCGATCCATCAGGCACGGCTGGCAGATAAACCGACTTTGATTTGCTGCAAGACAGTCATCGGTAAAGGTTCGCCTAATCTGGCAGGAACGGACAAAGTACATGGCGCAGCCCTGGGAGATAAGGAAATTGCTGCTGTACGCCAGGCACTAGGTTGGACTGCCGCACCTTTTGAAATTCCTGCCGATATTTATGCTGCTTGGGATGCCAGGGAGCAAGGGGCACGTTTGGAGGCAGATTGGAATAAGCTATTTCAAGCATACCAAGACAAGTATCCGCAGCAGGCAACTGAATTGCTACGTCGGATCAATGGTGAGTTGCCAAAGGGCTTTCAGCAGGTCGTTGACGCCTATATTGCAGCGACAGTGAGCAAAAAAGAAAACATTGCCACGCGTAAGGCGAGCCAAAATGCCATTGAGGCATATGCACAGGTGTTACCCGAATTTTTGGGTGGATCGGCTGATCTGACAGGCTCCAATCTAACGAATTGGAAAGAGTCCGTTGCCGTACGTGCTGACCAGGCAGGAAATCATATCAATTATGGTGTGCGCGAGTTTGGCATGAGTGCCATCATGAATGGAATTGCATTGCATGGTGGTTACATTCCGTTTGGCGCTACTTTCTTGACGTTCTCTGACTACAGTCGCAATGCGTTGCGGATGGCAGCATTGATGAAAATTAGGACATTGTTTGTCTTTACGCATGACTCTATCGGACTGGGAGAAGATGGTCCAACGCATCAATCTGTCGAGCACGTATCAAGCTTGCGTTTGATTCCCTATTTGGATAACTGGCGTCCTTGCGATACAGTTGAGTCGGCAATTGCGTGGGAACAGGCGATTCAGCGTCATGATGGTCCTAGTACGCTTATTTTTTCACGCCAGAATTTACCTTACCAGGAGCGTACGCCGAATCAGATTAATGCTATTCGTTACGGCGGTTATATCCTCAAGGATGCAAAGGATGCGCAAGTCATCTTGATTGCTACTGGCTCAGAAGTGGAACTGGCGGTGAAGGCAGCAGATGTCCTGGCAGAGCAGGGGATTGCCGCACGTGTGGTATCCATGCCATGCACAGATGTATTCGATAGACAGGATGCTGCTTATAAGGCCGGTGTTTTGCAACGAGGCATCCCGCGTGTGGCAATCGAAGCCGGTGTGACTTCGTTCTGGTATAAGTATGTGGGACTGGAAGGTGCTGTGATTGGGATTGACACCTTTGGTGAGTCTGCACCAGCAAGCGTTTTATTCAAACATTTTGGGTTCACCGTGGAAAACGTTGTCTCTCGCGTTAAGCTGGTGTTGGCCTGAAGATAATTTGAATTCGTTACGTATTTTTTCTTACTACTATCATTGGAGCTAATATGACTATTCGTGTCGCAATCAATGGCTATGGCCGCATTGGCCGCAACATTCTTCGTGCCCACTACGAGAGTGGCAAAAAACATGATATCGAGATCGTCGCGATCAATGATCTTGGTGATCCAAAGACGAATGCTCATCTAACACAATATGATACTGCACACGGCAAGTTCCCCGGAACTGTTGTCGCGGATGGCGATGCGATTGTTGTCAACGGAGACCGCATCAAAGTGCTGGCGCAACGTAACCCCGCAGAGTTGCCATGGGGTGAGTTAGGTGTTGATGTCGTGCTGGAGTGCACAGGCTTTTTTACGACGAAGGAAAAGGCTTCTGCGCATATCAAAGGCGGTGCAAAAAAAGTGATTATTTCTGCTCCTGGCGGGAAGGATGTTGATGCAACGATCGTATTTGGCGTCAATCATCAGGTGCTGAAATCTTCTGATACCGTGATTTCTAATGCTTCCTGCACAACCAACTGTTTGGCACCGCTAGTGAAGCCATTGCATGACAAAATCGGCCTGGTGAATGGCTTGATGACTACCGTTCACGCTTACACTAACGATCAAGTGTTAACGGATGTGTATCATGAAGATTTGCGTCGTGCTCGCTCGGCAACACACTCCATGATTCCGACCAAGACAGGGGCTGCTGCCGCGGTTGGTCTGGTATTGCCAGAGCTTAATGGCAAGCTGGATGGTTATGCGATTCGCGTTCCTACTATTAATGTCTCTATCGTAGATTTGACTTTCGTGGCTGCGCGTGAAACTACAGTAGAGGAAGTCAACAGCATCCTGAAGGAAGCTTCAGAGGGTTCCCTGAAAGGTATTTTGACGTATCAGACTGAGCCTCTGGTATCTATTGATTACAACCATAATCCAGCATCATCCAATGTAGATTCTCCGTTGACCAAAGTCTCTGGTAGCCTGGTAAAAGTCGCCTCATGGTATGACAATGAATGGGGTTTCTCCAATCGTATGCTGGACACCACTGTAGCATTGATCGCTGCGAAATAAATGTGGCAATGAAATGCGCTAATGAAGCGTGTAGTCAAAAAATGTGTGGCAAATAAAGCGTAGCAAGATGCAAGGTAGGTCAGGGAGTATTCTCCCTGACTGGCTCCGATTGCGTGATTTAGAATAGTTTTTATTGCTAGCGCATGGATTTGTCTGGATGCAATGTCGAACGAGTGAACTCCTCCACATTGTCGAGCAGTTTGTCAAGATATGTACAAGCTTCTTCTTCTTGGTTTTTCCCAATGGCATTGGCAATGCTGGCATGCAATCTGGCTGCGACTGGTAAGTTTGCCGAATCACGATAATGTGCAAACCAGAAACGACTGGACAGACCTTGCATGGAGCGCATGGCCGATACGGCAAATTCGTTACGTGCTGTGGCTAATAATAGCTTATTGAATTCCAAATCCATTCCCAGGAAGGCTTCACCATCATTGGTTTTTGCCGCACGTTCCATTGCTTTCGATAGTTCAAGAAAATGTTTGCGCTCTTCGAGCTTGGCTCGGCGTGTCGAGGCGCCTACCAGATAGCGTTCTACTTCGCGCCGCACTTCTAACAGCCGCAGCTGTTTGCTCACATCTATTTCTGAAATGACGATGCCTCGTTTGGGGAGGATTACGACCAAGCCATCACGTGCAAGCATCTGCAATGCTTCACGCACTGGGGTTCGCCCTAAACCCAGCATGTTGGCCAGCATGTTTTCTGAAACAATTTGACCTGGTGCCAGTACTAGTGTAACGATCAATTTTTCAATGGTGGTATAGGCTTGACTAAAAAAGCTTTGCTCTTCCAGACCAGTGATACTGGTCACCATTTGTACATCGTTTTTCATGCAACCCCAGTTCGTTGACGAGAGCCAAATGGAGAATTTCGATTTGACTCTACTTGGATTTCATTCAGTTAATATTCGCGCCTCCCTAGAATAGCTCCTTTGGACAATGGCTGCACTAGCGTCTGATACATTGCCAGCCAGCCTTTTTCTGTTGTCGGCTTGCGTTCAGGAAGTGCTGCCAGACGGGCTTTCAGTTGTTGTTCAGGAACATCCAGAGTGATCGCTTTATTGTTTAAATCTATCACTATGATATCTCCATTTTCAACAACTGCCAAAAGTCCTCCTTCTGCAGCTTCTGGCATGATTTGTCCAATAGTGATTCCACTGTTAAGACCTGAGAGTTCCCCATCGGTTACTACCGCAACTGTAGCACCCAGTCCAGCGCCGACTAATGCTGCCATGAATGATGCGGCAAAAACGGTGCCAGGACCACCCTTGGGGCCAAGCATGCGTAGTACGACAACGTCACCAGGCTGGATTGCTTTCGTTTCCAGTGCGGTAATTGCCAGATTTTCATCTTCGAACACGTTGGCCTTTCCGGTGAAATGCCGTACATGCAGAGGAACTGCTGACAATTTAACGATAGCACCATCTGGTGCCAGGTTGCCGCGAATAATTGTCAACCCTGGCTCATTGCGGAAAGCATTGTGGATGGAGCGGATCACTTTTTCATCGGGAGCATCGACATGAGACAGATTTTCTGCCAGAGTTTGACCACTGGCGGTCATGACGCTGGTTTCTAGCACACTGGAGAGCTGTTTCATGACACCAGCACAGCCACCTGCTGCTTCTAGATCCTCAATCCGATCAGGTCCATTGGGGCGTATCTGTGTAATTTGTCCTAACTGTGCTGCGGCGACTTCAAATTCATGGATGATGTCAATATGGCATTCACTTTCTGCTGCGATAGCTGTCAGATGACGTACCACATTGACAGAAGCGCCGATGGAGCAAGCAACTCGTATGGCATTACGAAATGCTGCTGCTGTCATGATATGACGTGGCCGGATGTCAGCATGGATGAGCTCGACGATTTTGCTTCCTGCAGCACGAGCAAAATCTTGCATGCGCTGACTATTGGCACGTATTGGCGCGTTGCCGGGTAATGTCATACCCAGAGCTTCAGCCATGCAATGCATGGAATTGGCTGTTGCTAATCCAGCGCAGACTCCCGGACCTTGGATGGCGCATGTTGTCATATCGGTTAATTGGGCGAGAGTGATATTTTTTGCCTTGACCGATCCTACTGCTTTGTATACTTCTTCAATGTCAACATGATGTTCACCACATTGGGTGCCGAGCTGGTAGCCACAGGTGACGATAATGCTTGGGATATCAAGGCGTCCCGCTGCCATTAATTGGCCTGGAGTGGTTTTATCGCAGGATGCCAACATGATCATTCCATCTAACACGGCTCCTTCCACTTGTACTTCAACGTCATTGACTAATAGATCACGCGATGGCATAAGATAACGTCCTTGTTTGCCTGCGCTTGTGATGAAGTCGGAAGGGGCGACGGTTCTGATTTCGAGAGGGATTGCTCCCGCAGTCCGGATTGCCTCAGCAACGATATTTACGGTGGCATCCAAATGCTGATAACACACAGACAGCTTATTGGAGGAATTTACAATGGCAATTTTTGGTTTATCAAAATCTTCTTCTGAATACCCCATTGCTAGCCATTGTGCACGTCGCACAGCCCAGCGTGTTGTACCTGGTTCGAAGATGCTACGAAGATTGGTTTTCATTTTTTTCCTTATTTAATCAAGTTGTGCGCCATCACGATTAAGCAATAGGCGAATATCTTCCCCAGTGATCTTCTGCGTTGAGACGTGTTCATTCACCGTGAGAGCAGCGGCATGTCCAATGGCATGTCCATACGAAAAGCATTGTGCTGTTACGCGAGCAGAGGCAACTGCTTCATGTTCAGCAGATAAGCATCGTCCGGCGATGAGTAATGCTTGACTATTTTCGGGGACAAAGCACCCGAAAGGCACCTCGTAGTAATCATCCAATAGCCATTCCAATTTTGGTTTATTACCTGCATGAAGTTCTATCGGCCACGGAGAGCGAGCGATACCATTGCTGAATTTAGCACCGCGGACAATGTCGGTATTGAGTAACGTTGTGATACCTTTGATTTGACGACTTTGCCGTATGCCGACCTGAACGCCGGTATCGTTTATCCAACTGGTTTCGCACCCTACTAATTTGTCGTGAAAGAAGCGAGCATATTCTCGCGCTTGGCATCGTCCTTCACTTTCTGCCTCGGTAAAATCCTCGTAGAAAATAGAATTTAATTCTCGCCCATTAGCACCAGTAATACGGGTGCAATTGGCTAGCAATTCACCAGGACGAGTAGTAGGAAACAACCATATCTTATTCCGCGGGAGAGTATAACCATGACCATTGTGAGCCGTGATGAGTTCTGACACTTCCGGCGGCATGATGGTATCGTGACCATAGTGCGCAAGAAAACGCGGCACGTCTACTCCCTGTAGTCGAAAAATCATGGTGGGATTTTGTACTTTCCCATTGTCACCAATAGTGGTTTCAAAACCAGCCATTGCCGTTACGCTAGCATCACCACTGGCATCAACAGTGATTGTGGCTTCGATGTGCACCTTGCCCTGTGTGGTATCTGCAATGGCACCACCGACTGATTCACCATCGAGCAAAACATCTGTGACGGTAGCGTGATAAATGACTTGTACGCCAGCATTCTGCAATAATGCATCTGCTACTTCTCTCCACACTAATGGATCGTGCACGCGCGTATAGGTTTTTCCATATTTGACTGCATCAGAAAGTCCCCCCTTTTGCTCCATCAAGGTAATGAAACGATCAACAAATCCATGCACTATTTTTTCAGGAGGGTGTTCGCCATCGCTAGCTTTATACAAACCACATACGGTGCCTGATAAACCAGCAACAGCACCGCCACCACAAAAGCCGTAGCGTTCAATTAAGGTGACTTTGCAGCCTTGCTGCGCTGCGGTAACCGCAGCAGCGACACCTGCGGCTCCTCCACCTATGATCAATACATCGGTTTGAAGGCGCGATATGGGGCGGCTGTCATGTACTGCGAATGAGGGTGGATGAGACATTTGTCAATCCTTATAAAAGTGGGCAATCTATTTTTAGACTGTTGACATGATAAATATCATCATATATGGTGTCAATATTCAACTAACATATTAGTTGGATATTAAATCGATAATGTGTTGAATTCTCAAGCGTGACACAGAAGTTATGCAGGCAGTAAGGCCGTATATGGCTGATTTCCTTTCATCCGAATGATTTGGGGATAAATGAAAGAAATACTGTTTATTACAGATTGTTTACATAAAACGACAAAAAATAAATATGAGGAGAAGCAAATATGGGTAAGAAAATTCCCTATCGTTGGGTAATTGCGATTGTGTTATTTGTCGCTTATAGCATTCAGTATCTGGATCGTGTTAAGAGCAATGTTCTCAATCCTGCTATTGCAACGGATCTTGGTCTTACTACGGGAGATATTGGAACAGGCGCATTTTTGATGTTGTTATTTTATGGTCCTGCCCAGTTTGTTTCAGGAATTATGACGGATAAATTTGGTGCTAAAAGGGTATTAATATTTTCAATTATTGCTTGGTCTATCATGACGGCGTGGATGGGTTTTGTTCAGTCAAGAGAGGAATATTTGTGGCGTATGGCTATATTCGGCTTTTTGGTTGGGACAGAATATGTTCCCTCTGCACGTATTCTCATGCGTTGGTTCAATAAGGATGGACGAGCCAGAGCGCAAGCACTTTTATCGTGGGCGTGGATATTGACTCCGGCCTGGGCTAGTGTTTTGGCAACACAATGGGCTACGCATGCACATGATTGGCGTATTGTCTTTTATGTGACGGCTTCATTGGGAGTATTGCCACTGTTGTTGATCACTTTTATTGTTCATGATCGTCCTGAAAAATCTCTCAAAAGTACAGCGGAAGATTTGGAATATGCTTACGCCGATGAAATTGCGGCAGGTACGATCACAAAAGGAGAGTATCTCGATAGTCAGAAAAATATTTTAAGTGCAACACCGATTCAATTTTTAGATTTTTTCAAAAATCGTAGTTATGTTGCGGTATTGTGTGTCGACATCGTAATGCAAATTACTTTATATGGTGCTCTGATATGGGTTCCTTTATATTTGACGGATGTATTTGGTTTTAAGTTACAAGAAATGGGGGTATGGAGCGCGCTATATTTTATTTCTGGTGCGATTGGTAGCTTTATCTCCTCCTATTTGTCCGATAAATTATTTAAAGGGAATCGTCGGATCATGATTCTGACATGTTTTATTGGGCTGGCACCATTTATTGTATTGCTAGCGACTTTAAAACAAGCAGACCATACTTTGCTCTTGCTGGCGCTATGCGGCATGGGATTTTTCGGCAATATGGCATGGGGACCATTTTTAGCTGTGCCAGCAGAAATATTTACTCCGGAAGTATATGGTAAAGCAATGGGTTTCGTAAATGGAGCAGGATATACGGCAGCAGCTTTTTCTGCAAAAATTTTTGCAGCATTGGTGATTGTTGATAGTGGTGCAAAGAATTATACCAATGGATGGTTGTTTATCGCTTGCTGCGTCCTTGTTGGAATGGTTGCAGCTCTTTTTATTCGACCAAATAAACTCTATGCTGTTTCAGAATATTCTTCGAAAAAAGTGAGCTGATGGCACTGAGCTAATTTATGAGAGACAGGTAATAGAAAACTTTAATTCTTGTTTGTCGGATTCTTGATTGTCGAGACGGCAAGAGAAAAATGCTATTGCCTTCATGGGCATACCAGATTCCCATTGGGCATATCTGGTATGCTTTTTGTTATGAAGAAAAGGTTTGTTCCCATAACTCTTTGACGCTGGCGACATGATGTTTAATTGGCTTGATGTCAGTACGTGCTCGTTCTTCACCTTGTAGCCGAATTTGATGTTGTAATTTTCTGAATACCCGATAGGCATCAGCAACATCGTTGGCAAGGGTGGCGTTGATAAGTTGCAGATCCCCACATAATTTTAGCAAGGCAATATTGCCGATATCAGCAGTAAGTTGTGGGTATGTACTAGCATAGCGTAATACCAGGAACTGGACAATAAACTCGATATCGATCATTCCTCCCAGATCGTTCTTAAGATCAAATTGAGTACTACGGGGATGTGCCTCAGCCATTTTTTTACGCATGGCGAGAACTTCTCGGCGTAATGTTGACACGTCTCTCTTTTGCCGAAGCACATTGTCTCGTAGTGCTTCAAAGCGATGACCAATATTAGAATCACCAGCGCAAAATCTGGCGCGTGTGAGTGCCTGATGTTCCCATATCCATGCTGAATTTAACTGATATTTTTCGAATGTCTTGAATGAAGATACCATAAGTCCACTGGCACCGTCTGGTCGCAAGGCAACGTCAATATCAAAGAGCGTACCCGCAGAGGTTAAGGTCGTCATCCAGGTAATGAATCGCTGCGCTAATCTGGCGTAAAGCGCCGGAGCTTCTGGATCATCGTCGTCATACAGGAACACGACATCCAAATCAGAGGCATAGCCAAGTTCTTTGCCACCGAGTTTGCCATAGGCAATGATGGCAAATTGTGGGATAGGACGATGGCGTGTCGGGATGCTGTTCCATGCCGCCTGCAGCGCGATGGCGACGATAGTATCTGCTAATGCGGACAAATAGTCGGCCAGATGTTCGACGCTAAGCTCTCCTTCCAGATCTTGTGCCAGAAGTCGGAATAATTGTGCATGATGCATCTCGCGCAAAATATCCATTTGGCGTTCAGTGTCGGCAGCAGCTATGTTCAATTGGCTTTGGCAATCTTTGGTGAAGGCATCCCAGTCAGGTACTGCTTTTAGTGTTCTGTCATCCAGTAACTCATCTAGCAGTAGAGGATGGCGAGTCAAATATTTGGCGGCCCAGTCGCTGGCATGAATGATACGGATGAGGCGCGTCAGCGCATGAGGATACTCTGTCAGTAATGCAAGATAGGCTGCTCGGCGTGCAATAGTTTCCAGGAAATCCAATAACCTGCTTAAGGTAGCCAATTTTGCGTCGGGAAATTGTGCGATCAGTGGTAATGCCGTATTGATCAGCTGGATTAATCTTGAGTGACTAATTTCTGGTAATAATTGTAAGCGTGGTGACCGCAGCGTTAATAAGAGTCGTTGAGCTGCGGCTGCGGCTTCTTCAAATCCAAGAGATCTCAGTACTTCTGTTGTGGTTTCTACGTCATCATTTTCTGTTAGGGTACATGAACTGGTATCATCATGCTGACTGTGCTTATCGCTGAAAATGGCATCGAACTGCGTAGCAACAATATGTCGTTGTTGTTCCAGTGCCGTCAATAATGCCTTGGTGTCTGTATAACCCATCATGCTGGCAATGGTCATGACATCTTTTTCTGTGGACGGAAGCGTATGTGTTTGCGCATCGTCTAGATATTGCAGGCGATGTTCTAGATTACGGAGGAAAGTATAGGCATGCAGTAGCTGTTGTGCGATAGCCGGTTTGATTAACTGTTTTTTTGCTAGAATTTCGAGTGTAGTACGGGTAGAGAGGTGACGTAATTCAGGATCGCGGCCACCACGAATGAGTTGAAATACCTGAGCGATAAATTCCACTTCACGAATTCCTCCACGTCCTAATTTGACATTGTTGCTACGATCAGGATGGAGAAGCTCTTGGCGTTTTACTTCGGTTCGTATTTGTGCATGCATGGAACGTAATGCATCGATTGAACCAAAATCCAAATAACGACGATAAACAAAAGGTAAGCAAATGGATTGCAATGTGATAATGTCAGATGCCTGCCCCGATAGCGCACGAGCTTTGATCCAGGCATAACGCTCCCATTCTCGGCCTTGATAAATTAAATATTGTTCAAGCATATCAAGGCTAGCGACAAGAGAGCCAGATCCTCCGTTGGGACGTAACGCCATATCTACACGGAAACTAAAGCCATCCTCAGTGATTTCGGAGAGTGCACCGATTAGTTTTTTACCAAGTCGAGAGAAAAATTCGTGATTGGAAAGAGAGCGCTGAGTGGCTGTTTTAGTAACAGTCTCACCGCCCTCTGGATAGATGAAAATCAAATCAATATCAGAGGAAACGTTGAGCTCACCACCGCCAAGTTTACCCATGCCAATGACAATTAATTCTTGTCGCCGCTGACTTTGATTTCCTATTGGAGTGCCATGTTGTATCTCCATTTCCTGCATTAAGGCTTGCAGATGGGTTTGTATAGCAAAATCGGCAAATGCTGTCATAGTGCGGACGACTTCATCTAGATTGGCAATGCCGGAAAGATCACGGGTAATCAGAGTATTGACCACCAGGTTACGTAGTCGTCGCATTGCTGCAGGAAGGGCAACTCCGGCCTCCAGACTGTTCTGGAGTAATTGTTGACAATGCTCTGGAGTCATTGGCGCTTGTGCACACTGCATCAGTGATTCGGATCGTTGGGGATCGGCGAGGAGCCAGCGAGATAAAAAGCGGGATGCCATGGCGGCAGATGGGACAGGTATTGTCACAGTAGATGTTCCATGAATGGAAATAAGGATAACCGTTTACTCGTAGAT
>JAATGO010000181.1 GCA_015654605.1 Betaproteobacteria bacterium | reverse complement strand
TAAAGCGTTTGTTGTCGTTGTCATCGGTGGAATGGGGAGCGTTCCTGGAGCAGTAGCAGCGGGGATTATATTAGGGGTAGTTGAGTCAATGTTAACGCTGTACTTGCAAGAGGGTTATACCAGCGCACTAATATATGCCTTACTGCTAGTCACTCTTTTGATCCGTCCGCAGGGTATCTGGGGGGGGGCAAAGAGATGATGAAACAAAAAAACACGTTGATATTGATTCTGGCACTCTTGATGATTGCTGTTCTCTCTCAAACTGTGACATCTGCATTTTATGCCGGATTGATTATTTATGCCGGTGTTTTAGCTATATTTGCACTCAGCATAAATATGATCTTTGGGTACTTGGGATACGTAACATTTGGACATGCGGCATTCTTAGGATTTGGAGCATATACAGCAGGAATTTTGGCTACGTATTTAGGATGGAGTTATTGGTATACCTTACCATTGGCAATCGTTCCTGGTGTTTTACTTGGAGCGCTGTTGGGATTGGCATCGCTAAGATTATCAGGTGCCTATTTCGCAATTGCATCGTTGACGATTGCAGAAATATTACAACTGGTAGCTGCGAATTGGATTGATCTTACTCGGGGTCCTCTTGGCTTGGTCGTGGCCCAAGAAGGATGGTTGGGAATGTCTGCTCAGACAACCTCGCTTGTACTTACCCTATCAAGCTGCGCTATTCTTGCGTACTTGATGGGGCGCCTGATTACAAGCCCTTTTGGGCGAGCCTGGATGGCAATCAAGCAGTCATTGCCTCTTGCGGAATCCGTTGGCATTCCAACATTGAAATACCGCGTGGCTAACCTTGCTATCTCTGGAGGTATTGCGTCGTTTGCCGGTTTTTTATTGGGTCCTAAGATTATAGTACTGACTGCAGAACTATTTGGCGCAGGATATTCATCAACAGGGTTACTTGCAGTAGCTCTTGGAGGCCGTGGTTCTATCACGGGAACCTTGATCGGAGCAGTGATTTTCTCACTGTTACCAGAAGCACTGCGCTTTGTGGATGAAATCCGACTCGCTATTTTCGCTGTCATATTGCTCATTGTTGTTAGAGCACTACCAGGCGGATTAATATCGCTGATCACCAAAGCGAAAGCGAAGCCTGCATCATCCGATATCCATAAGATAGATAGTGAAGATGCTTCTAGCATAGAGTTGAAATCGTCAACGGTAAGTGAGGCAGGACATCCGATTATGATTGCGAAAGGAATATCAAAATCATTCGGTGGATTGAATGCAGTTACTGATGTCAACATTACCGTTAATAGTGGTGAGATTGTTGGATTAATCGGGCCAAACGGAGCAGGAAAAACGACGTGTCTCAATATGCTAAGTGGTTATTTGCATCCGGACACAGGGCGTGTTGAGTTTCAGCAGCAGGATATGACACAAAGTTCTTCTCACGAGATGGCAAAGGTTGGCATTGTTCGTACTTTTCAACAGACGGTGTTGTTTGGCGATTTACCAGCACGAGAGAATGTGCTTATTGCCACACATTTGGTGGCAAAAGAATCACCATTAGCTCCGCTTGTACGTACTGATGAGTACCGTCGGCGAGAATCTATTAGACAAGAAGCTGGTGATAAGGCCTTGGCATTAGTGGGACTTACCGCACGAGCAGACATCAAGGCTAGTGATCTGACATATGGAGAGCAGAGGTTACTGGCGATTGCTTTGGCGCTTGCGACTCAACCCCAGTTACTACTGCTTGATGAACCTGCCGCAGGTCTCAACCACACAGAAGCTACGCAATTAGCTGAATTACTGGCGAGGCTACAGAGAGATGGGTTAAGTATTCTGATCATCGACCACAACTTGAAAATGATGATGAGCCTTTGCAATAGAGTTATTGTTATGCATCACGGAAGAAAGATTGCAGATGGTATCCCAGAATGCGTCGTGGCCGATCCGGTAGTCGTAAAGGCGTATATGGGTGGTGTGGAGGAGGTGGGCCATGCTTAGTCTGAAAAAATTGTCAGTAACATATGGAAATGTGAAAGCTGTCAGTGACATCTCCATTCATGTGATGGCGGGAGAAGTCGTGGCTCTGGTCGGTGCAAATGGAGCAGGTAAGAGTTCAACGCTAAAGGCGCTTGCTGGCGTAGCTAGTCATACAGGAGAGATTTGTCTTAATGGGAAAAATATTGAGAATCTTCCCTCATATAAAAGAGTTCCTGCTGGAATCGCATTATCTCCAGAGGGACGCCAGGTCTTCCCTAGTATGTCTGTATTGGAAAATCTCTACACAGGAGCATTATCCGAACCAACGATAAAAACCAATGCGCGTGTAGATGAAATGATGACGTTATTTCCTCGGTTGCGCGAAAGATCTGGACAAGCTGCAGGGACATTATCAGGAGGAGAGCAAACAATGGTTGCCATTGCACGTGCACTCATGTCACGTCCTATTTTACTGATGCTCGATGAACCCACGTTAGGCTTGGCACCAATTATTGTAAAGCAACTCGCTGACTTAATTGCAACGCTAAAATCAACCGGAATGGCGATTTTGCTATCCGAGCAAAATGTAGAAATGGCGCTGGCAGTTTCTGATCGAGCATACGTTTTAGAGTCAGGCGTTCTGGTAAAAACGGGTTCAAGTAGTGAGCTGTCTGAAGACCCTTCAATCCAGTCGGCCTATCT
>JAATGO010000419.1 GCA_015654605.1 Betaproteobacteria bacterium | reverse complement strand
TCGCTATACCAAACAAGAAGACCCGACGCGACCGCCCAACAAATGCGACCTATTTGTGCAACAACAGACCAATAGTGACGACAATAAGGAGACGTTACAGATTTCTGAAAATATTCAAAAATATGTACTTGATACACCGCAAACCAATGAACCTGAACAGACTGTTAAAGTGACTGTGAAACGTCCACATTCCAGTACATTGCGTAAGATGAATAATAAAAATTAAACGTTGTGCGATCACTCAAATAAAACAGAGAATTATCTGTCATAGACCCGTCGAAGTAAGCCAACTTGAGATAAGATGCAGCAATGCTTCCGGTTTCTCTAGTGGTGTCATATGCCCACTACCACGTATGATGTCAAATGTCGCCGCTGGAATGCGTCGTGCCATTTCTGCTGATTCCTCAACTGTACGCAAGCGATCCTCATCACTTGCCACAATCAGTACCGGACATTGGATTTGCTCCAGATTCGCACTGCTACCATCACGCAACGTCGCCAATTGCCTCAAAAAGACATCTTTACCATTTTTCAATGCCATTGCCTGCAGACGATCTAACAGTGTCTGATTATGCGCATGCTGTGGGTGCACAGAAGATATCAATGCGCGCGATGTCAATCCTTTAAATGCTGTTTTCTCGGCCAGCGCCCGTTTCGCCAATGTTCTGGCAGCTTCCTCCGCACTCTGCGGCCGTGATGATGTATTGAGCAATGCCAAACCCCGCACTCGCTCTGGCGCCTTCAATGCCATTACCTGGGCGACAAAGCCACCCATCGAGAAACCCAACAAAACAAATTTGGGTGGCGCATGACGCAACACACGCTCTGCCATCGCCTCCAAGCTATCATCCTGACTGAGATCCCCAAAATGCAACTGCCCCAACGATGCCAACCCTGGTCTCATGTCGTCCCATAGAGACTCGTTGAGCATAAAACCTGGTAATAATAGTAAATCCCTCTTCATCATCGCCCGATACGGTAATAAAAACGCGATTCATCATACATCACTCCCATTGTTATTGCGCAACCTCCAATAATTGCCTTGCCCGGAATGCTAATGACTGGCCATCAGAAGAGGTAATTGTCATACTATCTCCCTTGAGCTGATACGTTGCAGAAGCCGCGAATGTCGCCAAAAAATCTGTTCAATGCAGTGTCCATACTGTAGGCATCAATATTTGTGTGAAACAAAACGATCCTATCAGCGCTACAAGCAGCCAACATCAGCATCATGCTTAGTTTCAATATTAATTCTGCATTAGTCTCTGTATTAATCGCTACCGATATACCATCCACCACTCCCTGCGACACTCATTCCAGCCACTTGGCATATCTAGCTGACAACGCCACCATACAACACAATATGCCAGTAAACGCCAAGGCTGTTTGCAAACCCCATCCATGCACCAAAACCCCCGCTGCAGGAGGACCCATCAACCCACCGCTATAACTTAACGTGGCAACGCCCGCCAATGCCACCGGGCCATGTCGTCCCGCGGCACTGAAAACAAAAGGAAACACCATGGCTACCCCAGCGCCAGCGATCGAAAATCCCAGTATTGCCAAAGGAATGGCGCTCGTAAAAACAGCGATAAATATTCCTATCGCCCCAAGCAGCGCTCCACTTCCTACCACTTTACGTGCACCCCAGGTATCCTTGAGCCGGTCGCCAACCAAACGAGAAATCAACATCATCCCAGCAAATCCGGCATATGCTAAAGGAGCCACACCATCTGTAGACTGAAGATGATCGGTCATAAATAAACCACTCCAATCCGCCACCGTTCCTTCGACGATTGCACCACAAAACCCGATCATGCCGAGTACCATTAAATGACCATGAGGGATGGCAAATATGGGAGCATGCTGCTCTTGTTGAGGGCGATCTCCTGGGAGTATCCATCCCACCAGCCCTAAAGGAATAACAAATAACAAGGCCACCAGAGAAAAATGCAGCAACGGCGCAATGCCTGCTTCCGCGGCAGCACTACTGAGCAAGGCGCCACTCAAGGTACCCACACAAAACCAAGCATGCAGTAATGCCATGATGGAACGCCCTGCCTCTTTTTCCATGCGTGCCCCTAACGCATTCACAGCAACATCAAAACACCCCGATGCCATTCCATACAACACACCGGCCATCATCAACACGGCGACCTGAGGCGCCCATGCTAACGCAGGCAACGACAACAACAGCACACCCCCTGCGCTCAAGGCACTACGTCGCGCACCAAAGCGTGTCGTCATCCAGCTTGCCAACGGAAAAGCGACAACCGATCCAATCCCACCACACAGCAAGACCATACTGAGCGTCACAGAATCTAATTGCAGCGCATCACGGATAGCTGGAATGCGTGATGCCCAACTAGCAAAGACCACTCCCAACATGAGAAATAAAAAAGGAACCGTTACAAAGTGCCATCGCCTACGAATGGCGGCAGTAAAACTCATGTCATGACTCTCTTAGTATGGTGTTCATCCCAGCTTCTGGCAAAAACCCACAATATTCTTTTGCATAAGGTGGTGTCATTTTTGACTGGGATGAATAGGCCAGGCATATACTGTGCGCACTCAAGCAAACAAGCCTATTTGTAGAAATAATAAGATCCGCAGATCCGATGGGATCGTTCCAGACCATCTAGAACCACCGTCTTACACCAAATGTCGATCAGATATCAACAAGTATCGGAAGCAATGATTGGATAAGAAAGCGCGCTTCCTCCTTGCTCAGACAATACCCATAAAGTACGTCAACGCATATTTCCACCCGTATCGTATCTATTCCGATATCACCAATCCGAGTTAGTTCCCATACCGACCTGTAGAAAGGGAACAAGACAATAAGAGAACCCCAGATAATCGCAGGTCACTGAAAATAGATTCTAATTATCCGGCAAGTCAATATACGCATGTAACGCTTCCAGCAATGCATTGCACTGTGCATCAGACCCCACTGTAATACGCATGAATTGCCGAATACGATCTCCATTAAAATGACGCACAATAATACCTTTAGCACGTAAGGCCTCTGCCAATACTGCCGCATCATGCTGTGGGTGACTGGCAAATACAAAATTAGCGGCCGACGGCAATACGGTAAAACCAAGACGGGTCAATCCTGCCGACAACCTAGCACGACTGTCCATAACTGCCTGTCGGGTCTCGGCAAAATAGGGTTCATCCTGGATCGCTGCCGTCGCTCCTGCTATGGCAATACGATCCAGGGGATAGGAGTTGAAACTGTTCTTGACCCGCTCCAGAGCATCAATCAAGTCAACATGCCCTATTGCAAAACCAACCCTTAACCCGGCTAGTGAGCGCGACTTTGATAAGGTCTGCACTACCAGCAAATTGGGATAACGCGCCACGAGTGGAATCGCCGTATCCCCTCCAAAATCGATATATGCCTCGTCAATAATCACAACCCGATCCGGGTTGCCGGCCACAATGCGCTCGATATCGGTCAATTCGAGCACCCGCCCTGTCGGGGCATTTGGATTGGGGAAAATAATGCCGCCGATACGGCGACCATGCCCGAGATAATTCTCTACTTGTATCGTAAAATCATCTGCCAAAGGCACGGAACGTAACTCGACTCCATATAAAATAGCGTAAGTCGGATAAAAACTATAGGTGATATCAGGTAACAGGATTGGTACATCATGCTTCAACAGTGCCTGAAACACATGTGCCAACACCTCGTCTGAACCATTGCCAATAAAAACCTGCGCCACATCTACAGCATGCCTTTCTGCAATGGCAGCCTTCAGTGGCGCCGCATCGGGACTTGGGTATAAGCGCAATGTATCACCAAGTTCCCGTGTCATAGCAGCAATCGCTTGCGGCGACGGGCCATAGGGATTCTCATTGGTATTGAGCTTAATCAGATGGTTAATCTTGGGTTGTTCACCTGGTGTATAAGGCATCAGGCGACTAACAATAGGACTCCAGAATTTACTCATGAGAACACTTTAATAGAAAATTAGCCCAGAAACCGTATATGGTAACAAAACAAACCTGGCATTGCGCGAGTGAATTTTGCTACGACTTGCTATGATTGACTACGAAGCGCAACTACAAAACGCGAATGCGTTACATAAATTACATAAAACATCAGTATGTCTCCATATTTATGGCAGACATAACAGATATTTGAATTAATATTGTCTGACATTTCTCACAAACATACCTGACATACGCATGAGATAATACTCTCCCAGCATGATTTGTCTTATGTTCCTATTTATCGACCACACATGTCATCTCACGATGATCCTCATTCGTTACATGGCAGCCTTTAGAGAAATCTCATGATTTTACGAAATCGCCCTTCAGGAATCACATTGTTCCTGATTATGCGCGGCTCCATCCTGTCCAGAATCCGCCTACCATTATTAGTGAATACGGTCATCGCAACTTTGGTCACGCTCTCTCACGGCGATTTACTGCATACCAAAATCACACTGACAACCATTCCTTTCACTCTGATTGGATTGCCACTGGCCATTTTTCTGGGGTTTCGCAACAACGCGGCATATGATCGTTACTGGGAAGCACGCAAATTATGGGGGGAATTGGTACACCGCAGCCGCAGCTTTTCGCGCCAGTGTCAAAGCTTAATCAGCAATCACCCAGATCCACAACCGGCTTTGGCACACCACGGATTAAGTGATATACGAGTACGCATGATTTACCGCGTCATCGCCTTTGCACATGCATTACGTCTCCAATTGCGCAACGAGCACGATCGACACGACCTGCAACCATTACTTCTTCAAACAGAATGGCAAGATATTACGCACGCCACCAATGCGCCGGATTACCTGCTACAGAAAATAGGGCAAGATCTGCATCAGTGTCTGCAAGAAAAACGCCTGGATGGATGCTTGGCAGCAGTCATTGATAACACGTTATCCGCCATGGCAGCCGCTGCTGCTGCCTGTGAACGCATCAAAAGCACACCTATCCCGTTTTCCTACACACTACTGTTACATCGGACGGCATACCTCTACTGTTTTCTATTACCCTTTGGCCTGGTAGATACTATCGGCTTCATGACACCATTCGTGGTTGCCATTGTGGCGTATACTTTTTTCGGCTTAGATGCATTGGGAGATGAAATCGAAGAACCATTTGGCAACGATGACAATGACTTGCCCTTGAATGCGCTGTGTCGTACGATAGAAATCAATTTGCTAGAATCACTACATGCAACGGATATCCCACCACCGCTGGCTCCAGTAGATTATTGTCTAACCTGAACCCAGGCGACAAATGCCAGACGACAACTTAACGCCGTTTGACTTCCTTCATCTCAGGCTCTGATGTCAACACTTGCAGTTGTTCCATAGCAGCAGCAATAGCCGCTGGTTCGGTCGCACGCAATATCTTTTTGACCTGCGGTTCCAGCAAAGAGAGATCGCTATTCAGGACTTCCTGCTTGACCGACAATAGCTGTGCCGGGTGCATGGAAAACTCTAACAACCCCATCCCCAATAACAAGCGTGTCAACTTCGCATCACCTGCCATTTCGCCACATACTGCCACAGGAATTCCTGCCTTACGCCCCATTGTGATAACGTTGGATAACAAATAAAGAACTGCGGGATGTACTGGATTATATAAATGAGAAACTTCATGATCAACACGGTCAATCGCCAACGTGTATTGAATGAGGTCATTGGTACCAATGGATAAGAAATTCAGTCGCTTGATAAATACCGGCAGTGCCAATGCCGCTGCCGGTATTTCAATCATGGCGCCAATCGGAATATGCTCATCAAACCGCTGCTTGCGTTGCCGCAACTGTTCCTTGGCCTGTTCAATCAATGCCAAAGTTTGGTCAATTTCAAAAGCATGCGCCATCATCGGCACTAATAATTTCGTCGGGCCAGCTGCAGAAGCACGCAAGATTGCACGTAACTGCGTCAAAAACATGTGGGGTTCACTCAAGCAATAACGAATGGCGCGTAAGCCCAGTGCAGGATTGAGCGCAGTCTGTTCTGCTGCATCCAATGGCTTATCTGCGCCCACATCTAACGTCCTGATCGTCACAGGGCGCCCTCGCATCGCCACGACTGCCTGTCGATATGATTCGTACTGTTCATCTTCTGAAGGGAATCTTTCCAAGTGGCCAGCACGCCCAAGAAACAAGAACTCCGAACGGAATAAACCAACACCTCCGGCACCGGCCTCCAACGCAGCAGCACTGTCAGCAGGTAGTTCAATATTGGCCAGTAAAGTAATTTCCGTACCATCTTGCGTAATTGCAGGCGTCTTCTTCAACCGCCCTAACTTCTTACGCTCCCGCAATAACTGTTCCTGGCGCATCCGATATTGCGCCAGTATCAATGGCGCAGGAGAAACAATGACAACGCCAGCATCTCCATCAATGATCAAGACATCATCCTGTTTGATCAACATGGAGGCATTATGCATACCAACCGCCGCGGGAATATTCAAACTGCGAGCAACAATGGCCGTATGCGAATTTTGTCCTCCAAGATCGGTGACAAATCCGGCAAAGGCACCTCCTTTGAATTGCAACATATCCGCTGGCGAAATATCGTGCGCCACCACAACGATATTCGCCAATGGTTCATCACCATTAACTACAGTGGGAAGACTGACAGCGCTTCCTGTCAGCACCTTTAATACACGATCCCCAACCTGTTGGATGTCAACCTTGCGCTCGCGTAAATAAATATCTTCAATGTCATCGAACTGGGCAGACAACTCGTCAATTTGCGTCACCAGCGCCCATTCCGCGTTGTAGTAGCGGTTGCGAATAATATTCTTTGGAACCTCGCTCAACATCGGATCCGATAGAATCAGTGCATGGACATCTAGAAAAGCACCTAATTCCGGTGGTGCTTCCTTCGGTAAATCTGCTCGAATTTCCTGCAATTCTCGATGTACTGCTACGATCGCATTTTTGAAACGCTCTACCTCTGCCTCGACCTGATCATCCGCAATCACATAGTGTTTTACATCCAATGCGGCGGCGGCAAACAGGTGAGCGCGCCCTATCGCAATACCTTGCGATACAGGAATGCCATGTAAGGTAAAGGATGCCATTAACATTTGCTCCAGCGTCGTCGCTATTGTAGCGAACTATTTGTCGGTACCATCTATTATGTACAACACATGCTAACAGCATCTTTATGCAATGCCTCACGTTAGCAACAGACTAATAGGCATCAGATGATCCACCCCATTGTGGAAGAGATAATCGAAGATAAAACTTCCTACTGTCCCTCGCCAAAACGATCCTTCACTAATGCCTCTAAGGCATCAAAGCATTGCTGTTCATCCTCGCCATTGGTTTCCAGCAAAATAATACTGCCTTTACCTGCGGCCAACATCATGACACCCATGATCGACTTAGCATTCACACGGCGTTTGTTGAACGTCATCCAGACTTCACTTTTATATTTACTTGCCAGTTGCGTAAATTTGGCCGATGCACGTGCATGCAAACCTAATTTATTAATGATCTCCAACTCTTTCTCAATCATGCCCGATCTTTCAAATATTTATTATGAAGAAACTCTGATGCGACCATCAATCCGGACAGCACCACTCTGCCCTCCCGCTAACGCCATTTCTACGACAACATCCAACGTGTCATTACGATAAGTCAACGCACGCAGTAACATCGGCAAGCTAATGCCAGCAATCACTTGTACATTATCAATTGCAGACAGATATCCGGTGCAATTTGAAGGGGTCCCACCCATCACGTCGGTAATGACCAGCACACCACTACCATCATCCAAGCGACGTACCGCTGCAGCAGCAAGTTGTTGCACTTCTGCAGGGTTCTGATCAGCTATGACATCGACCGCGTCTATCCGTTCTGGTCGGCTACGAAAAACATGCGTGGCCGCCTCAATAAAAGCTTGCCCTAAAGGCGCGTGTGTGAGAAGAAGAATGCCGACCATATATTAATGACTCTGAATAAACACAGAAAATGCAAAAAAGACTGAAAAAATGATAGGTTGCAAGTCTTCAGCCGCACCATCACTTTCATTGATGAGGTGCTCACGCACCAATTGCCTCCTCTAATGCATCCACAAACATGGCAGCGACATCAAAACCGCTCTGCTGAGTAATTTCCTGAAAGCAGGTTGGACTAGTCACATTAATCTCTGTCAAATAATGACCGATACAGTCTAATCCTACCAGCAACAACCCTCGCTGAGCCAGCATTGGTGCTACCCCTTCCGCAATTTCCAGTTCCCGTGCCGAAATTGGCTGTGCCACACCCAGACCACCAGCCGCCAAATTACCACGAACCTCTCCCCCTTGTGGTATCCGCGCC
>JAATGO010000012.1 GCA_015654605.1 Betaproteobacteria bacterium | reverse complement strand
TGTTTTGCATTATCAACAGTCAGTGCACTCACAGGGAACTCCTTAGCAAAGGGGTTAATGGCTGTATTTCTCGGATTGGGGTTGGCGACGATTGGTATCGATCTACAAAGTGGTGTACCACGATTCACGATGGGTGTGACGCAGCTGCAAGATCGCGTTAATTTCCTTATCGTTGTCGTTGGCCTATTCGCGATATCAGAAGTGAGTCGTATGGTGGAAGGAACCATGGGCGGTACCCTACACACGGTACGTGTAGAAGGAAAACTATGGTTTACGCGTAAGGAATGGCGCCGTGCACGACCGGCTATTTTTCGTGGCACGACGGTCGGTTTTCTATGTGGTGCCGCTCCTGGGCTTGGTGGTACTTTGGCCTCCATGCTTTCTTACGTTCTGGAAAAGAAGATATCGAAACACCCAGAGGAATTTGGTCATGGTGCGATAGAAGGAGTTGCCGCACCGGAAGCAGCGACGAATGCAGACACCTGTGGTGCATTTGTTCATTTACTCGCGTTAGGTGTACCAGCTTCAGGATCTACTGCAGTGATCATGGGGGCATTTATCATGTATGGCTTGCAGCCGGGACCTATGCTATTTCATACACAACCAGACCTAGTATGGGGGCTCATTGCGAGCATGTATGTGGGTAATATCATGCTATTGGTATTGAACTTGCCACTGGTCGGTGTATTAGCGCGTATTTTATATGTCCCGCCAGGTGTGTTACTCAGCTTAATTCTCGTTATTGCATCGGCTGGGGTATATTCATTTAACAATGATGTGTTCGACTTATTCTTGGCACTTGGTTTCGGTGTGTTGGGATATGCATTTCGTAAATTTGACATTCCCAAAGCACCATTATTATTTGGCATGATCCTGGGACACACACTTGAACAATCATTTCGTCAAGCGTTGACTATTTCCAATGGTGATCCGACCGCTTTCTTACGTAGCCCTATCGCAGCAGGCTTCTTGCTATGCGCAGTGATCTCGATGGGAGCTTCTATCTGGAGTCGGCGTGAACCTAAGAAAGAGTTAGGACAGATGGAATCCAAAATCCAGACACAACAACCGTTGGTAGAAAATCATCATTAAACAATTAAGATGAGCCTGTCTACCAAAAGATTATTGTGAGAACTAAACATCAGGGACATGTTGGAGCTGCCATTAACTCCATAGAAGCAGTGTCATGCTGGAAGATCATCACGCTATTTTTCCGTGTTGGTTTGACCAGTTTCGGTGGTGGTTTGTCTGCATGGATATATCATGAAGTCGTGACTGATCGACACTGGTTGAGCGAAGAAGAGTTCCTTGGTGCTTTAGCGTTATGCCAAATTTTGCCTGGATCAAATGTGATCAACCTATCAGTCTACATTGGTCATAGATTAAGCGGTGCAAAAGGTAGCTTGGCAGCAGTAGGCGCACTGCTGATTCCTCCCATGTTAGTAATTGTTCTGTTGGCGACGATACTTCATCAGGTAGTGGCATTGGCATGGGTGCATGAATTCCTTGAGGGATTGGCTGCCGCGGCGATTGGTATGACGCTCTCCGTTGGTTTGCGCACTGCGTGCGCTTCTATCGCAATACATCACTGGTCGTTATTGTTGATTATTGTGGTCTTTTTCTTGGTGGGAGTGTTGCATTGGCCGTTGATACCTGTTGCGATCATTAGCGCCCTGGTGGGGTTGTTAATGGCATGGAGGAGCAAGTGATATGCGTAATAATATTTATCTTGAACTGATAGCAGTCTTTACGCCACTATCATTATTATCTTTGGGCGGTGGTCAAAGTATCGTTGCAGACATCAGTCAACAGGCTGTGGACATTCATGGATGGGTGACACCAAAAGAATTCGCTGATTTATTTGCCGTTTCGCGGGCAGCACCGGGGCCAGGCGCTTTGCTGACGACTTTGATCGGGTGGAAAGCGGCGGGGTGGCTGGGAGCGATTACTGCATCACTTGCTTTATTTATCCCTTCATCCTTATTAGCATATGGGATGGCGACATTTTGGGGACATCACAGGCATCATCCGTGGCGTAAACCTATCGAACATGGACTAGCTCCAGTCGCAACGGGGCTGATTCTTGCCGGTGCATTTTCTATCCTGCGTTCTACATCATCCGAATTTTCATTATGGGGCATCACGACACTTGCCTTATTTGTTTTTATAAAACGTCCCAAAGTGAATCCGCTATTAGTATTGCTTTCAGCAGGACTGGCGAATATTCTCATACATTCGTCATTCTAGATATGGTCGAAGAACAAAGTGTGTAGAGTTGTCCGATAAAAAATAATTCCTATCTATTGCTAAAAATAGAGAAAAGGAGAAATGTGCCTATTTTTTTGCAACAGGTAAAAATAGAAAATGTAGGAAAAATAAAAAAATAGAGAAACTAATATTAATGCATATGCTGCATGAATATTGAGAAATTTTGCATTGTACATTTTTACAATGCTCGTTGATGATGTAATGGTCACTTAAGAAAGTGATATAAGCGGTACATAAAAAATAACGGCATATAAACATACATTCAAACTGCACGTGCGGCGATGTGACGATAAAAATATGCCGTATGGAAGATACGTGCATGTATTAATCATGACAATAAGGAGGAGTACTGAATGAAAAAATCGCTTTTCGCGATGGCGCTCATGTGTGGCGCATCAATTACAGCATCAGCACAAAGCAATGTCACCCTATATGGCATTGTTGACGTTGGGATCAATCATGTTAATGATGGGAAAACGAGTGTTACAAAGATGGATAGTGGCATTCTTAATGGTAGCCGCATTGGATTCAAAGGTACTGAAGCTCTTGGTGGTGGCTTATCAGCAAATTTTGTGCTGGAAAATGGTTACAGTGTTGACGATGGTACATTACGCCAAAATGGAAGGTTATGGGGACGAAGGTCATGGGTCGTTGAGTGGTGGCTTCGGTGCCATTCGTCTTGGACGGCAAGATAACCCCATACATACGGCATTAGACAGTATTGATCCATTTGGTACGGGTCTGACCGGCAACATTGAGAATTTTTTTAATGGGTATGACAGTCGTAGCGACAATATGGTGACCTATCTGACACCAACGGTCAGTGGTTTCTCGGGGCAGATCGGCTATGGATTTGGAGAAGTTCCAGGCAGTACATCTGCCGGCCATTTATTAGCTGGTCTTGTCGGATACAAATCTGGATCAGTCAAAGTTCAGTTGGCATATCATAAACAGAATATCGTCGACACCGATGTCGAGTTGGGAAATGACAAGACGACCATGCTGGGAGGATTCTATGATTTTCATGTCGCCAAGTTGCATCTGGCGTATGCAGTAAATAAAGGTGATCGCTTGGGGATGACTACGACAAATAGTCGAGACATGATGGTCGGCGTGTCGATTCCTATCGGGATGGGGACTATTATTGGCAGCTTTTTGAGAAAGAAAAGTCGCATAGAAACAAAAGCGACCTCTGACTTATTGGCTTTGGGATATACCTATGCGTTATCTAAACGTACCACGCTTTACACGTCATACGGACATAATCGTAATAATGATGGTGGAACGATAGGTCCAGATGCATTAGTAATCGACCCGGATGAAAGTGCATCTTCATTTGATCTTGGTATACAACATCGTTTCTAATATTGTTGGAGTTGACTATTGTTAGGGACGTTGTTTCTTTGGTGCTCCACTATGGAACACCAAAGCATACATCATCACTTAAGAAAGAAGTCAATAAGTGACAAGCATTCTATATACCAAGAACGCATTTGTTCTTTACATGCTGCTGATAAGAGAAAAGGTAGTACATGATGAAAAAATTAGAAATTTATTGTGCAGGGGCAGCGAAGGTAGTCGTTAGTCAGGCAATTAACAGGTATCGCAGAGAAACGGGTAGAGAAGTCGATGCGACTTATGGTGCAGTTGGTTTTTTGCAGGACAAGATGTTAAACGGAGGTTGTCCAGATATAATCGTGACGACAGCATCGTTGATGGCTGAACTAGTGGCGAATGGGAAAGTACATGCAGACCAATATGCAGCCCTTGGCGCTGTAGGCACTGGTGTCGCAGTACGAGTCAATACGCCATTGCCAGATGTGTCTACTGAGCAGGCATTCCGTACATGTTTATTACAAGCCAGTTACATCATTTGCCCAGACCCTACCATTGCCACGGCGGGAAAAATACTATTCGAGGCATTCGATGCGCTAGGTGTTACTAAGGGAATTTCTTCTAAACTGGTATTAATGCCTAGCGGCTATACTGCGATGGAACGTTTGAGAAAGGGGGATGTTAACGGTGAAGTGGGTATCATGCAGGTAACAGAAATCGTTGCTGATGAGGGAATCACGTTTGCCGGACCATTACCACCTTCCTTACAAAAAATGACTATTTACTCAGCAGGAGTCATGGTAGGTGCGGACGGTGCAGCACTCACTTTACTTGAGCGCTTTACAGGATCTGGTGCCCAGGATATTTTGCGTAAAGGTGGCTTTGTATTGGTTTGAATATGTTGACATGATCAGATATCACATCATTCGCACATGTTGATATACGATGGAGAAGCAGGATTAATTAAATTTGCGCGCGGCATCCATCGCGAGGCCGACGCCGATACTGCCAAAAGCATCTCCCTCGACTATTTTGGCTCCAGGAACCAACTTAGCAATTTGTTTCCGTAACATTGGCACTCCACTGGAGCCACCAGTAAAAAAGACCGTCTGTATCTGCTCGGGAACGATGCCTGCAGAACGTATTGTTTCCAGGACTGTGTGCTTAATGGAGGTAATCAAATGAGCGATAGCATGATTGAATTCTTCTCTGCTGACAGTCAATATCTGATCTGGAGCAAGTCGTTCGAGTTGCATGTTGGTAGTATCGCTATTGGACAATACAATTTTAGTTTCTTCTACCTGTAGCGCGAGCCAATGGCCGGAGCGTTGCTGGATCAGCTTTTGTAGAAGACCTAATTTAGGTTTGTCACTGGCATCACGATAGATATCGTTTAAATTTTGCCATACCTTACGGGTATACACTTGATTCACAGTATGCCAGGTTGCAAGATCAAAATAATAACTGGAGGGGACCACACTGCCATTATTCAAGCGGCTTCCCATTCCGAGAAGTGGCATGACGCTGGCAAGACTCAGATATTTATCGAAGTCAGTTCCACCAATATGCACGCCACCATTGGATAGAATGTCATGGCGGCGATGAACTTTTTCGACATGCTCAGGCGATAGGCGAATCACTGAAAAATCTGATGTGCCACCACCAATGTCGGCAACCAGCACCAGTTGTTCTTCAGATATGGTTGCTTCATATGCAAAGGCGGCAGCGATTGGTTCAAATTGGAAGGAGACTTCCTTGAAACCTATGGAATGAGCTACTTCTTCCAGAGTATCTTCGGCGTATTTGTCAGCGTCAGGATTACCATCAACAAAGAAGACTGGTCGACCTATGACGGCATGCGAGAGAGATGTATTGGCCGCAACTTCAGCACGACGTTTGAGTTCTCCAATGAATTGCGCAAGCAGATCTCGAAATGGCAATGCACGACCTTGTACGTCGGTCTGATCATCAATCGTTTTTGAACCGAGTAAACTTTTCAGCGAGCGCATAAGGCGCCCCTCATAACCACTGAGATAGTCTGCCATCGCGGCACGTCCATAACTGGTAGTGTTATCTTCAGTATTAAAAAAAATGGCAGAAGGGAGTGTTATTTTTTCATCTTCTAACGGCAGTAGAGGGAACAGCCCCGGGCGTAATAAACCGACCGTGGAGTTGGAAGTACCGAAATCCAGGCCGCATGCAAAATATGTCATGGGAATGTGTGTCATGTTCAATAATATAAGTGCTGATTGACTTAGCATTGATGGATGGTGTCAGATGTCCAATTTGAGAAAAACTATAGGATGAAATCTCGTCATCAATGTGCTGAATAATGCTCCCTGAAAAGAGAAGGTTCATTTTGTGCCATAGGTTATTCTCGCCATCTTTTCCCAAGGACACACAAGTTCTAACGTGTTACCTATACAGTTACGGAGGAGACATACATGTCTTGCCTTAGCCTTCTATTTCTGAAGACGTGATGGCAACCGTCTTATGCATTTCAAAAAACTGTAATGACGTGGTTACACAAACCGAGCATCATGCCACAGCCCAAGGGTTGGGTAAACTGCAAAAAACCTTCAGGTTTAATGCATGTTTTGCATAAATTGCGTCAGTGGCATGAGTAAATAGGGGATCTTGTTGTTATTCTCTTCATTATTATCTCTATTTTTCACTTGGTATGGATAATGTAACGGGAATACCTTGTTGCAGATACCTCTGCACTTACGCTAGGTAGTTAACTGGATCTTTTGGATTGTGTCTTAGATGAGCTAGATGCAGTCATTTTACGCGTGTTTTTTTGATTCGCGATTGCCACAAACTGGTCATATAGTTGTTGCGCTGCGGGCGATAATTCACGATTGATTCGTCGAATCAGTCCTACTGTGCGTGTGACCGTCGGTTCTTCTAGCGGAATGCTCCTCAATATCGGGTGATCGTCTGCGGGCATGGCAAGGCGTGGTACGGCAGCAATCCCCATTCCTGCTTCCACCAGATTAACCAATGTGGAGACGTGTTGAGCCTCGCAGTACCAACGTGGCCTGACAGGACTAGTCGTGAGTGCCATGTCAAGCAGTAGTCGATTCTGGCTGGCTTTGGTGACAGTCATATAATCATAAGGCTCAAGATCTGCCCAGCGTACTTTTGATTTTTTTGCTAAAGGATGATCACGTTTGCAAGCCAATACAAACGACTCCTTCAGTACGGGATGGAATTCGAGAGTTGGTTCTTGGGTTCCAGTGTAACTGAGGCCAAAGTCGGCTTCGCCACGCGCCACC
>JAATGO010000342.1 GCA_015654605.1 Betaproteobacteria bacterium | reverse complement strand
TGCTGGCGTGGTGACTTCTTTGAAAATCAATTTGAGCGCATCGGCGATTGGTTGTAATAATCCCAGAGGACCAACCCGATTAGGGCCTTGGCGCACATGAAACCATCCAATCAACTTACGTTCCCAGTATGTCAGATATGCCACGCATACCAATAATGGAATCATGACAGCCAAGAGCTTGAGCAAGCTCCATACAAATGTCGCAACATACGGCCATGCGGCTCCCAGATAGTGTGGGCCGGCCGTGTTGATATGAGCAATCAGTTGATCCATTACGCTTTCTCCACCGCGATTGCGCCAAACATGCCACCTAGCTCCGCTGTCTTCGCATGAGCCGCGGCAACACGCACGACATTATCAGGCAAGCCACTGTCAATGGCTGCTACCAGTTGTGCACTACCGGAACCTTGTCGAACGGTCACGGTATCACCTGCAGCAATTCCCAACTGTTGTGCCAACACAGATGACACCCATGCCTTTGGTGGTTGTCCGTCAACTGTCTGTAACAATGCAGGAGAGCGGCGTGCAATCGCATCTGTGAAATGGATAGGTACGTTGGCAATTCTCTCCAGTGCGCGCTGCTGTCCAGCAACTGCAGCCTGCAACGGTGCTGATGCGATGTTATTCAAGCGCGCTTTCACATCTGTTTCTTGACCAATCACTTCGGCACGCACAGCTTCTGCCGTTTCATATTCAAAATTATCCAATTCCAGCAAATTGCCTAGTACGCGCAATACTTTCCAGGCCGGACGGGTATCTTCCAATGGTTTGACAGTGCCATTGAAACTTTGTGCGCGGCCTTCGCAATTGATAAACGTCCCTGCTGTTTCGGTAAATGGTGCAATTGGCAACAACACATCCGCGTAATCTGCACCATGTTTAAACGCCGACATAACAACAACCATTTCTGCCTGCTTCAGTGCAACGGAAGCAGTATGAGGGTCAAAGCTGTCCAATTCCGGCTCAGCATTCAGTAATAGATACGCTTTGCGTGGTTGTGCAAATACCTGTAGAGCGTTCAGGCCTGCGCCAGAAGGAATGGCATTAGCTAGATATCCACCAACAGTGTTACCCGCCTCTGTCAAATAACCAAATTTAGCTCCTGTCTGCTCCGCAATCCATTGTGCAGCTGCATGTAGTTGCGATGCCTGAGGATGCTGTGCTGCTGCATTACCAAGCAAGACGGCCTTTGATTGTCCAGATAATAATCCTGCTGCAGTCGCTGCAGCTTCTGGTGTCGCAACAATATTTTCAAATCCGGTTGGTGCCGCAATACCTTTGGCTTTCGCCACTGCTGCAATCACCTCTCCAAGTGCCGATAACCATGCGGACGGAGCGAGAATCATCTTATTAGCAACAGGGATCAGCAATTCATCATCAGACGCATGCAAAATGGAAAGCTTGGCGCCATTTTTGACAGCATTACGCAAACGCGCTGCCAACAGAGGATGATCCTTGCGCAGGAAAGATCCAATAATCAACGCACGATCCAAGTTGGCAAATTCAACAATTGACATGCCAAGCCATGGCATCACTTGACGTTCCAACGAAAAGTCTGATTGACGCAAACGGAAATCTACATTCTCGGAACCGAGACCGCGCACGACTTTCTGTAACAAAGACAATTCTTCCAACGTTGAATAAGGAGTTCCCAGCGCTGCAATCGCCTCTGCTCCGTGCTCATGTCGGATGTTGCGCAATCCATGTGCTACATATTCAAGAGCAGTTTGCCAATCAACTTCACGCCATTTCCCATCCTGTTTGAGCATGGGTTTGGTCAAACGCTCTTCCCCATTCAATGCTTCATAGGCAAAGCGGTCTTTATCAGAAATCCAGCACTCATTGATTTCCTCATTTTCTAGTGGCAATACGCGCATGACTTTGCCACCCTTGACCTGAACAATCAAATTAGCGCCCAACCCATCATGTGGGCTAACTGATTTACGACGGGATAATTCCCAGGTACGGGCACTATAGCGGAATGGTTTTGAAGTCAGTGCGCCAACCGGGCACAAATCGATCATGTTGCCAGACAATTCAGAATCGACTGTTTTATCAATGAAGGTAGTAATTTCTGAATGTTCACCACGGTTGAGCATTCCCAGTTCCATGACACCGGCAACTTCCTGCCCAAAGCGTACGCAACGAGTGCAATGAATACAGCGGTTCATTTCCTTCATAGAAATCAACGGGCCGACATCCTTAGGAATCACTACCCGCTTTTCTTCTTCGTAACGAGAGGTAGAACCACCATAGCCTACTGCCAAATCTTGCAATTGACATTCTCCACCTTGATCGCAGATCGGACAATCCAAGGGATGGTTGATCAACAAAAATTCCATCACCCCTTTTTGCGCCTTGACGGCTTTTTCACTAGCGGTGCGTACGATCATACCAGCAGCTACTGGCGTGGCACATGCTGGCAAAGGCTTAGGAGCCTTCTCAACATCAACCAGACACATACGGCAGTTAGCTGCAATAGATAATTTTTTGTGATAGCAAAAATGAGGAATATACGTGCCGAGCTTATTGGCCGCATCCATGACCATGCTACCCTCTTGCACTTCCACTTTTTTGCCGTCTATTTCAATTTCAACCATGGCTCTTTGCCCAAGCTAAGTATTCTTTTACTGTCATGACATACCAAACACTCTCGTGTTCGTATGCCCTGCTCTCAAATGTAAGCTGGCACCAAACAGTGCTTATGCTCAATGTGGTACTCAAACTCTTCGCGGAAATTCTTAATAAATGCACGTACTGGCATTGCTGCAGCATCTCCAAGTGCGCAAATAGTACGCCCTTGAATGTTGTCTGCAACTGAATTGAGCACATCAAGATCTTCCACTCGACCATGCCCATTCTCAATGCGCTCTACCATGCGATACATCCAACCAGTACCCTCCCGACAAGGAGTGCATTGCCCGCATGACTCTTCAAAATAAAAATACGACAAGCGCAACAAGGATTTCACCATGCATCGCGTTTCATCCATGACGATCACTGCACCAGATCATAACATCGAACCTGCTTTTGCGATGGAATCATAATCCAAATCAGTATTCATCATCGTCTCCCCCAAGATAACTGGGGCAGAAGACCCTCCTGGGATGACTGCCTTGATTTTTTTACCACCACGCATACCACCAGCCAATTCCAATAATTTGGCAAATGGCGTTCCTAGAGGAATCTCATAATTACCAGGACGCTCGACATCACCAGAAATGGAAAATATCTTGGTACCGCCATTATTAGGTTTGCCTATTTCTGCATACGCTGCAGCACCAATCTTGAAGATGAAAGGAACCGCAGCAAATGTCTCGGTATTATTGATAGTCGTCGGCTTGCCATACAGACCAAAGCTGGCAGGGAATGGCGGTTTGAAACGCGGCTGTCCTTTTTTACCTTCCAGAGATTCCAGCAAAGCAGTTTCTTCACCACAGATATAAGCACCATAACCATGATGCGCATGCAATTGAAAATTGACACCGCTGCCAAGAATATTGTCACCTAAAAAGCCTGCTGCTCGTGCCTCTTCCAATGCTTCCTCGAAGCGCTCATAGACGTCCCAGATTTCGCCGTGAATATAATTGTAGCCAACGGTAATACCCATGGCATAACCACCAATGATCATACCTTCTATCAAGGCATGCGGGTTGTAACGCAGGATGTCGCGATCTTTGAATGTTCCTGGTTCGCCTTCATCACTATTGCAAACCAGATATTTTTGTCCCGGAAACTGACGTGGCATGAAACTCCATTTCAGGCCAGTAGGAAATCCCGCTCCGCCACGACCGCGTAACGACGATGCCTTCAACTCAGCAACAACTTGCTCCGGTGTGATATTTTCCTGAAGAATGCGTTTGAGAGATTCATAGCCACCACGCTTGACGTAATCTGCTAGATGCCAGTTTTTCCCGTCCAGGCCAGCTAGAATCAGGGGGCTGATGTGTCGATCATGCAAGCAAGTCATTTCTTCAGTTCCTCCAGCAACGCATCAATCCGTTCGCTCGACATAAAGCTACACATGCGTTTGTTATTGACCAGCATGACCGGAGCATCACCACAAGCTCCCATGCACTCACCTTCCTGCAAGGTAAATTGTCCATCAGGCGTTGTTTCTCCGTAGCCAATACCTAATTTTTTCTTCAGGTATTCACCTGCCGCCCCGCCTCCAGAAAGCAAACAAGGCAGATTTGTGCACACAGATATCTTACGCTTGCCCACTGGGCTGGTATTGAACATATTATAAAACGTTGCAACCTCTTGCACCGCTACCGCTGGCATACCAATATAGTCGGCAACTTCCTGCTGAATTTCAGCAGGTAACCAGCCCGTTTCATCCTGTGCAATAGATAGTGCCGCCATCACAGCCGACTGACGTTGATCAGCAGGATATTTTGCGAGTTCACGATCAATTTTCTTTAACGCTTCTTGACTTAACAGCATATCGTTGGCCATCCATGCGCATCATTCTGCGCGATTTTATTGGGTATTCCCGAACCCCGAGCGGCTTTTACAAACACCGTTATCGGTCAACTTCTCCAAATACAATATCTTGGGTACCTATAATTGTCACAGCATCTGCAATCATGTGCCCCTTGGCCATTTCATTGAGACTCTGCAAGTGAGCAAATCCTGGTGCTCGAATTTTCAAGCGATACGGCTTGTTAGCGCCGTCTGATACTAAATAAATACCAAACTCTCCCTTTGGATGTTCGACCGCAACATACGCTTCACCCTCTGGTACACGAAATCCTTCTGTGAACAACTTGAAATGGTGAATCAGGTCTTCCATGTTGGACTTCATATCGACACGGTGTGGCGGTGCTATCTTGTGGTTATCGATAATCACTGGTCCCGAATTATTACGCAACCACTCAACGCACTGTTTAATAATGCAATTGGATTGACGCATCTCTTCGACCCGCACCAGATAACGATCATAGCAGTCACCAGTTTTACCAACAGGAACATCAAAATCCAGCAAATCATACACTTCATACGGCTGTTTCTTGCGCAAATCCCACTCAATGCCAGACCCACGCAACATTGCTCCACTGAACCCCATTGCTAATGCACGCTCAGGAGATACGACTCCGACACCAACCAGACGCTGTTTCCATATCCGATTATCCGTCAACAACGTTTCATATTCATCAACATATGTCGGAAAGCGATTAGTAAAATCTTCAATAAAATCTAATAAAGAACCTTGGCGATTTTCATTGAGCGCTCTAATAGCCTTATCGCTACGCACAATAGAAGATTTATGCTGAGGCATTTTCTCTGGCAAATCACGATAAACACCACCAGGCCGATAATAGGCTGCGTGCATACGTGCGCCAGATACCGCCTCATAGCAATCCATCAAATCTTCACGCTCACGAAACGCATACAACATGACCGCCATTGCGCCGATGTCTAGGGCATGCGCACCAATCCACATTAAATGGTTCAGCAAACGTGTTATTTCATCGTACATGACACGAATGTACTGAGCACGTATTGGCACATCAATGCCCAACATTTTTTCGATTGCCATCACATAGGCATGCTCATTGCACATCATCGACACATAGTCGAGACGATCCATGTAGGGAACGGATTGCAGATAGGTTTTTTGTTCAGCTAACTTTTCAGTCGCGCGATGCAATAGCCCAATATGTGGATCGGCGCGTTGAATGACTTCGCCATCGAGCTCCAATACCAAACGTAAAACACCATGTGCAGCAGGATGCTGCGGACCAAAGTTAAGTGTGTAATTCTTGATTTCAGCCATTATTTGATCCCGTAATGTTCTTCACGAATAATGCGTGGCGTAATTTCACGCGGCTCTATCGTTACGGGTTGGTAAATCACACGTTTTTGCTCATTGTCGTAACGCATTTCGACATATCCAGAAACGGGAAAATCTTTACGGAACGGATG
>JAATGO010000133.1 GCA_015654605.1 Betaproteobacteria bacterium | reverse complement strand
GGATGTCCATGATGTCGGCGACTATCGAGAAACGACAGGAACCACTGAGCGCCCCTGGCGTGTATTGCAACCCGGAATGGTGTTGACCATCGAACCAGGAATCTATGTGCGGCCAGGTCCTGATGTACCAGAACGCTACTGGAACATTGGCATTCGTATCGAGGATGATGCACTGGTCACCAACAATGGCTGCGAGATACTGACCACAGGAGTACCTTCTGGCGTTGCAGAAATTGAAGCATTAATGAAACAAACGAAACAGCCATCGTGAACAGCATCAGCACATTTGACATTGCTATCTGTGGTGCTGGTCCGATCGGATTAAGCGCAGCTGCATTACTGCTCAAGCGAGGCATTTCTGCATCACGCATGGTATTAATCGATGCCAAAGAAATATCCCAGACGGCACAAGATCCACGCTCCATCGCGCTATCCTGGGGAAGTCGACAAATTCTGCAAGAGATAGGAGTGTGGGATCGCATAGCAGCGGCGGCACAAGCTATTCACCAAATCCATGTATCACGCCGTGGGCATTTTGGCCGCACACTGATTCAACGTGAGCAATATCATTTGCCTGCACTCGGCTATGTCACCCGCTATGGCTCACTGATCTCAGCATTACACACTGTTGTAGATAACACTGCCATCCATACCATAAGACCTGCAAAAATACGCCATTTCGAAGAGCAAGATCAAGGTGTTACCATCCAGTTAGTCGATGGAAGCACTGTAAATTCTCAAATGGTAATACAGGCTGAAGGAGGTGTTTTCTCAGAACAAACTGCCAAAACACTGCAGCATGATTACAAGCAAACCGCTATTATTGCCCATGTCAATGCTGATGCCGCCATCGCGCATCGGGCGTTTGAACGCTTTACAAATGAAGGGCCACTTGCCCTCCTGCCACAAGATAATGGGTATGCCATGGTATGGTGTGTTCGCCCGAATACTGCAGCACAGTTATTGGCGCTTGATGACAATGCATTTCTATCTGCGCTCCAACAAACCTTTGGTGAGCGAGTCGGCCATTTCGATACAATTACTGCACGTAGCAGCTATCCACTTGGACTCAATGCTGTGCCCGCACTATCGAAACACATCGTCGCCATCGGTAATGCCGCACAAACCTTACACCCCGTTGCAGGGCAAGGACTTAATCTCGGGTTACGTGATGCCACAGTACTGGCACGCCTGTTATCCAGCGAAATAAGCACTGATGCGCTCAAACAGTTCGCCATCGCACGCAAATCAGATCGACATCTCACCATCAAGCTCACTGACATAATGGCTCGCCTCTTTGCAGGGACGCCCGAAGATGGTCCCTCGCAAACATTGCTTGGCATGTCGCTCGGCTTACTTGATAGTGTGGCACCAGCCAAACGCCTGCTGGCCGAACATATGTTATTTGGATGGCGTTAATATAATAATCGTGTCTTGGTATCTAACCACTCGCACGACTATGATGCCAGCATATCGTCAGCGTAGTGGCCACCATCCTCATCCAATTTTTTGGGGTAGAACAACATGAAACAAGATCCACGCTTTCCCAATCTCTACATACTTGACCATCCTTTGATTCAGCATAAACTGACACATATGCGAGACAAGCGTACATCAACTCGTACCTTCCGCGAGCTCTTGCGTGAAATCACCTTACTCATGGGATATGAAATCACCCGTGATCTACCATTAACAAACGAATCTATCGATACGCCCCTGGTAACATATGATGCACCAGTCATTGCTGGTAAAAAACTCGCCGTCGTCCCTGTACTACGTGCTGGCATCGGCATGAGTGATGGCTTGCTAGATCTAATTCCTTCTGCACGTGTTGGGCATATCGGCGTCTACCGTGATAAAAATCATCACCCTGTTGAATACTTGGTGCGCCTACCTGATATACAGGATCGCACAATGATCCTGTGCGATCCAATGGTCGCTACCGGGAACTCTGCCGTGCATGCTGTCGATGTCTTGAAGCAGAACGGCGTGCCCGCCAACCAGATCATCTTCGTTGCACTCGTCGCAGCACCAGAAGGTGTAACGGTATTTCAACAGGCACATCCAGACGTCAAACTGTATATTGCGGCGTTAGATTCCCACCTTAACGAACATGCATATATCGTACCGGGGCTGGGAGATGCTGGAGATCGGATATTTGGCACTAAGTAGGTACCACCTCGGTAGTAAATTTATCGTCATTGACAATGCTTATAGTGAGGTAATGGCATATTAGGACATCGTTATCATTCCAGGTATCATGCAATGTAATGGTATATTTTTCTGGACTATTTATTCCAAGAATATGGTTCAGTACACTTAGCTAATATGCAATCCCTGATAGCCACCTTGAGCTAATCACAAGCAAGAAATCTGCATGGATGTAAATTCATTCTCCGTCTTTACAAGTCATTTACAGATCCGCTTGCTTAATTTACTATTTTTACAAACCATCATTCTGATACTGGTTTTACAGTTACTTTATTTTCGGAGTGAAGCGATTTTATAGTAGTTGTAATGGAGAAAAGTGAGGACGCATTTGTAACCACCTGAAGGTATAGCACACCTACTGACGGCTTTGTGTGAATAAAAACCTTTTACAAGAAACACATACGAGCTCGGGAGGGGGATCATCATACAAATTACCACAGCAAAAATATGCGCATGAGACGATGAACAGCCAGCTCTCTTAATTTAAGAAATGGTGGAAGCTATGGGAAATAACAAACGCTATCTCCCTCCAACTTTTACATAATCAAAACAGCTTTTTTCATTCTGTCATTCTTTTAAATAGCGAAAAATGTAAAGCCAACTTTCAGCAGTCAATCCTGCTAGCCTCACTTATTGAATCTATTAACGGACCGCAAATAGATTCAACAAACTTACTATTCCACAGCCTTGACCATATCCTCAATCACTTTTTTAGCATCGCCAAAAACCATCATTGTCTTATCCATATAAAATAATTCATTGTCGAGGCCAGCATAACCTGCTGCCATTGAACGCTTATTCACGATCACGGTCTTGGCTTTATAGACTTCCAGAATTGGCATACCTGCAATTGGTGACTTTGGATCTCTTGCCGCAGGATTAACAACATCATTAGCACCTACAACTAATACAACATCCGTCTGTCCAAACTCACTATTGATATCTTCCATCTCCACCACTTGATCGTAGGGCACTTCCGCTTCTGCCAGCAACACATTCATATGCCCCGGCATACGCCCTGCTACCGGATGGATCGCGTATTTGACATCCACACCCTTGGCCGTCAGCTTGGTTGTTAGTTCTTTCAGTGCATGCTGCGCACGCGCAACGGCCAGACCATAGCCCGGCACAATGATCACACTTTCCGCATTGCTCATCAAAAATGCCGCGTCATCTGCAGAGCCTGACTTGACAGGACGTTGTTCCTGAACGCCACTGGACGCTGCAGCGGTTTCGCCACCAAAACCGCCCATAATGACATTGAAGAATGAACGATTCATCGCCTTACACATGATGTAGGACAAAATGGCACCACTGGAACCTACCAATGACCCAGCGATAATGAGCATCGCATTATTCAATGAAAATCCAATCCCTGCCGCTGCCCAACCCGAATAACTGTTGAGCATCGAGACCACCACCGGCATATCAGCTCCACCAATAGGGATGATGATCAGCACCCCAAGCACAAAGGCAATTGCTGCCATCACGACGAATGGTAACCACTGTTGCGTCAACACAAAGATAATGCCGAAACCGATCATGGCCAGTGCCAACAACAGATTAAAGAAATGCTGGCCATTGAAACTGACTGGTGCCCCCTGGAACAAACGGAATTTATATTTCCCAGATAACTTACCAAAAGCGATCACCGATCCAGAAAATGTCACCGCGCCAACAAAGGTCCCAATAAACAATTCAATCCTGTTTCCGACTGGAATGAGTTCTCCATGGCTGACAATATTGAATGCCCAAGGTTCTGCCACCGCAGCGACCGCAATACATACGGCCGCCAGCCCGATGAGCGAATGCATAGCTGCTACCAACTCGGGCATTTTTGTCATTTCCACTCGACGCGCCAACACCGCACCAATGCTCCCTCCCACGACCACACCGATAACAATTAACCAAAGACCCATGCCAAAAGTAGGCAACGTTTCTTTCAACTTGACGATCAAGGCGATCGTCGTCAATACGGCAATCACCATTCCTGCAATACCAAAAGCATTACCACGGCGCGCCGTTGATGGATGCGACAAACCCTTCAATGCCTGAATAAAACATACCGATGCCACCAGATACAGCAAAGTCACGAGATTCATGTTCATGCTGATTCTCCAGACTTATCAAGCTTGGCTTTAGGCTCTTTTTTTCTGAACATTTCCAGCATCCTCTGCGTCACCATGAAGCCACCAAAAACATTCACCGCTGCCAACGCCACCGCCAATGTCCCGGCAATCTGTCCTACGAGCCCTTCTGTCAATCCTGCTGCCAGCATGGCTCCAATAATGATGATGGCAGAAATAGCATTGGTCACTGCCATCAAAGGAGTGTGCAATGCAGGTGTTACTGTCCAGACCACGTGGTAACCAACATAAATTGCCAACACAAAAATGATCAGATTAATGACGGTATGGCTGACTTCCATAATACGACTCCTTCTGGTTGGAAAGTAGTTGCCGAACATTGCCGGCAGTCTTGATGTGGTGAATGGTGGAACCCCACCTCGGACGTACTACGTATTTTTCAGACTGGTAATATGGTTACGCTCGTCGACAAAAACAATCTTAGGTTTGTAATTAACAACCTCTTCTTCTGGCATCGGTGCGTAAGTACAAATAATCATCAAATCCCCCAGATGCGCACAACGTGCTGCCGCACCATTAAGAGAAATCTCGCCACTACCGCGCTGACCACGAATCGCATAAGTAGAAAATCTCTCGCCGTTATTAATATTGTACAACTCTATTTTTTCAAATTCACGAATGTCGGCGGCTTCCAGCAAGTCTTCATCTATGCCACATGAACCTTCATAATTCAGATCACATTGAGTCACTGTTGCGCGATGGATTTTTGCGCGCAGGATAATACGTTGCATAAAACTCTTTCCGCACAATTATTTGCGCAATATTTCACCACCACGACACAGCAAGGTAGCAGCGACGATATCATCGTCTTGATTAATCACCATGTTGCCATCAGCATCCACAATTAACTTCATAAAATCCAGCACATTTCGCGCATACAATGCAGAGGCATCGGCAGCAACCAGCGCAGCCAGATTTCCCTCGCCAATGATGTGCACGCCATGCTTGATCACTGTCTTACCCGCTTCCGACAACGGGCAATTCCCCCCCTGGTCAACGGCCATATCCAGAATCACAGAACCAGGCTTCATGACCTTGACGGTTTCCTCACTGATCAAAACCGGAGCCTTACGCCCAGGAATCAACGCGGTCGTAATGATAATATCGGCCTGCTTAGCACGCTCATGGACTAATTCTGCCTGGCGTCGCATCCAGTCTGCGGGCATAGGGCGAGCATATCCACCCACACCTTGAGCAATTTCTTTCTCTTCGTCAGTGATAAACGGCACATCCAAAAATTTGGCTCCTAGCGACTCAATCTGTTCCTTCACTGCAGGGCGCACATCCGATGCCTCAATCACAGCACCTAAACGTTTGGCCGTTGCAATCGCCTGTAAGCCTGCCACACCGGCCCCCATAATCAATACGCGTGCTGCCTTGACAGTCCCAGCAGCAGTCATCAGCATTGGCATAAAACGCTGATACGTATTGGCTGCCATCAAGACCGCCTTATATCCCGCAATATTCGCCTGCGATGATAAAACATCCATCGCTTGTGCCCGCGTAGTACGCGGTGCTGCTTCTAGCGCAAAAGCGGTCAATCCTGCCGTTGCCATGGCTGCAATATTGTCTATATTAAAGGGATTGAGCATGCCGATAACGGCGGTGCCCGACTTAAGTTGCGCCCGTTCCTGCGCATTAGGCGCGCGTACCTTAAGAATAACATCCGCAGCGTACACGTCACCTGCCGCAGCAATGGTCGCACCGGCAGCCACATAAGCATCATCGGTGATGCTGGAACGCACGCCAGCACCCGCCTCGATTACGACCTGATGCTTTGCCGCAACTAGCTTTTTGACCGTCTCCGGCGTAACAGCTACACGGGTCTCGCCTTCCCAACTTTCTACGGGAACACCTAGCCTCATTAAGAACTCCTATTTTGAGAATGCATTCGATCCATATTTGCGTGTGAGAATGCACTTGTTTGAAATAAAGCGCAAGTCGCGCCACACTCCCAAACTGGCAGTAACACAACTCCCATCAATACTGTTGCAAAAGCCACCTCAAACTAAAGCGACGAACTAAAACAATACTGATGCGTGATATGCATACTTGCACACATATACGATAACCATACTTATATTTTCATTCCATTCTGTATTCGCCCTGGAATCTTACACTTAAAACATCAAATTCAACACTACCTGACACCCCCTTACTCACATCCAGACCTAAATAGCTTCGATAAATGGTATGGGAATAGCATAAAACCACCTTCTTTCTGTCTCCGCGGTAAAATAATGCCTTATTCGAGCGCATTCTCTCATTCTCATGAGGGCGCTCTAGAAAGATGGAAGATATGACTCACGTTTGGAAGCCCTCTGTTACCGTTGCAGCAATCATTGAGCGCAATCACCAATTCCTCATGGTTGAAGAACATACGCGTGATGGCTTGCGCATCAATCAGCCCGCAGGGCATCTAGAACAAGGAGAATCGCTGACAGATGCCATTGTTCGCGAAACCCTTGAGGAATCCGCCTACGATTTTCTTCCTACGTCTATCGTCGGCATTTATATGTCGGACCATGTTGCCTCCTTGCGTCATGACATAGGCACAACAACGTATTTGCGCTTCGCCTTTACAGGAGACCTGGGACGCCAACATGACCGGGTGTTGGATACAGGCATCATACGCACGCGCTGGATGTCATATGATGAGCTGACAACAAGCCGTGCAATACACCGCAGCGCATTGGTACTGCAATGTATCGATGATTACCTGCATGGACAGCGGACTCCATTGAGCATACTGCACGCAGAAACAAGCACACAGGAGTCTCATCATGGCTAAAAAAAGAGTCGTCATTGGTATGTCAGGTGGCGTCGATTCGTCAGTGTCCGCATGGTTACTGAAAGAGCAAGGATATGAAGTCATCGGTCTATTCATGAAAAACTGGGAAGACGATGACGATTCCGAATACTGTTCAACTCGCCAGGACTGGATAGACGCAGTCAGTGTTGCTGACGTCATTGGCGTGGATATTGAAGCAGTCAATTTCGCAACAGAATATAAAGACCGTGTATTTTCGGAATTTCTGCGGGAATATCAGGCAGGACGCACTCCGAACCCGGATGTGCTGTGTAACGCAGAAATAAAGTTCAAAGCATTTCTTGACCATGCGTTTACCTTGGGCGCCGATTTCATTGCCACAGGACATTATGCCCGAGTGCAAGAAAATTCAGATAGTAGCTTTGCCTTACTCAAGGCCATGGATGCCAGTAAGGATCAAAGTTATTTCCTACATCGACTTAACCAGACACAGCTATCAAAAACCCTATTTCCTTTGGGAGAAATCCACAAAACCCAGGTGCGTAAAATCGCTCAGCAATTACAGCTACCCAATGCCACGAAAAAAGATTCAACGGGAATCTGCTTTATTGGCGAGCGCCCATTCCGAGAATTCCTCAATCGTTACCTGTCTTATCAACCAGGGCCGATGAAAACGCCCGACGGTATTACTGTAGGTGAACACGTCGGATTAAGTTTTTACACATTAGGACAACGCAAGGGTATCGGTCTAGGTGGTCTCAAAGCACATCAAAATGCAGATGGTAATAGTGATGCCTGGTATGTCGCACGCAAAGACATCGCTACCAATACACTTTATATCGTACAGGGACACGACCATCCTTGGCTGCTATCCTCCTCATTGACCTGCGGCCAAGCCAGCTGGATTGCAGGCACGCCACCACAACGCTCTGCTCTGTCAGCCAAAACGCGTTATCGGCAAACAGATGTTAACTGCCACTTTACTTCTTTTGGTG
>JAATGO010000050.1 GCA_015654605.1 Betaproteobacteria bacterium | reverse complement strand
ATACTAAATCCAATGGGCATGGCAGAGAATGGCCGATTCAACATTATCAAACGCTGGCGGAATCACTACTCGATAATGATAAAGTACACGTCTTACTCACTGGCAGTTCACAGGAAGGAAAATGGTTAGAGAGTCATGCACCAGGACTTCTGGCACTACCCAATGTGCAAAATGTCTGCGGGCAGTTCACTCTGGCGCAGCTGACTATCCTCATCAAGAATGCTGATGGCCTTATCGCCAGTGGCACAGGACCTCTACATTTATCTGCGGCCATCGGGCAACGTACATTGGGCCTGTTTCCGCCAACGCGCCCCATGCACCCCGGGCGCTGGGCCGCGCTTGGGACAAGAGCAGAAACCTTATGTAGCAGCAGTTGTGCAACTAACTGTCGCCGTCCTCAAGACAATAGCTGTGACTGCATGCACAAAATTTCACCTGACGCTGTACGTAGTATCGTCATGCGTTGGATACAAGATAAAGTAAAAGACAACGTTACCATGCCGTTACCCAATCAATGAAGGAGTCAATGCTGCGACAAAATTGCAGCAGCATCCAAATTTACGGGGAAATGATAATAAAAAGCGTCTTCAATAAACTACCAACGAATTACCTACACCAAAGGTATCGATCAAGAGAGATTGCAACGTGTCATTAGGACGAACTCGCCATTCGTCACCCAAACGAATTTCACAACTGATGCCGTTCTTCGTGTAGTTTAATACGAATGGCAAACCTTGCTCCTGACGATAAGGAGCCAACAATTCTTTCATCACGGTAGCATTCACCTCTTGCGTAACAGACAGTAAAAACTGGCGTCCATATTGGACACGTGCAAAACCGATATCCATCACTTTCTCAGCAGTGATCCGCAAACCACCAGAGAAGCGGTCTTCTGACACTTTTCCTTGCACAATCAATAATTCATCTTCTTTGAAAAGCGCCTTGTTTGGTTCAAATAATTCGTTATACACGGTCACATCTGCTACAGCAGTACCATCGTCTAGTGTCACAATGAATAGCTTTCCCCGCTGTGTCATCTGTGTACGTACGCCCACAATCACTCCGGCCAGAGAACGGGGTTCACGCGAGGGTTCCAGACTTGCGATTTTAGTGCGTACAAATCTGCGTACTTCTTCAGCATAGGCATGAAACAAGTGCCCAGATAAATAGAATCCCAGTGCCGCCTTTTCTTCTGTCAAGCGCTGCTTCTCTGTCCATGGCCGTACTTGAACATACTCCAATGGCGCTTCCAGGTCGCCATCATCACCACCAAACAGACTCACCTGATTGGCCGATGCCTCAGCCTGCTCTGCACTTTCCCATGCCAATCCTACAGATGCCTGCAGCACAGCACGATCTACTCCAAAACAGTCGAACGCTCCAGCGCGAATCAATGAATCAATCGTACGACGATTAATCTGACGCTTATCCACACGTTTAGCAAAATCAAATAAATCCTTGAATGGGCGATCCTGACGAGCAGCAATGATGGCTTCAATCGCATTTTGTCCAGAACCTTTGACAGCACCTAGCCCATAGCGGATTTGTATTGCCTTCTTGCCAGGCTCACCCACTGGAGTAAAACGATAATCGGAAAGGTTAATATCTGGTGGTAGCAAGGTCAGACCACACTCATCCACAGCATCTTCTACCAGAATCTTGATCTTGTCTGTATCGTCCATTGCCAACGACAAGTTGGCGGCCATAAACGCAGCAGGATGATGCACCTTCAGATAAGCAGTGTAATAGGATAATAAAGCGTAAGCGGCCGCATGTGATTTGTTAAAACCATAGCCCGCGAATTTTTCCATCAAGTCAAAAATTTCATCGGCGTTTTCTTGTGAAAGTCCTTTTTTAGCGGCACCTTCACGAAAGATCTGACGGTGCTCTGCCATTTCTTCTGCTTTTTTCTTTCCCATCGCGCGGCGTAACAAATCTGCACCGCCAAGAGAATAGCCACCGATGACCTGCGCCATCTGCATCACCTGCTCCTGATACACCATGATGCCGTAAGTCTCCGACAAAATACCTTCTGTGCGGGGATCAGGATAATCAAATGGCTCACCATGCTTACGCTTGCAAAAATCTGGAATCAAATCCATTGGCCCCGGTCGATACAACGCCACCAAGGCAATAATATCTTCAAAGCGGTCTGGCTTTGCATCTTTCAGCATGCCCTGCATACCACGACTTTCCAGCTGGAATACAGCAACCGTTTTTGCCTTGGTCAGCAAATCATAGGAGGCAGGGTCGTTCAGTGGTAACTGCGACAGATCAAAATCAGCGCATGCCGGATCCAGTTGTTTAATGTAACGCACAGCACGGTCCAGGATAGTCAGCGTCGTCAAACCCAAAAAGTCGAACTTCACCAAGCCAACCGCTTCAACATCGTCCTTATCATATTGCGACACAACACCTGCATCGCCGCCCTGTGTATAAAGAGGACAAAAATCTGTTAGCTTGCCGGGGGCAATCAGCACCCCCCCGGCATGCATGCCGATATTGCGGGCAATTCCCTCCACCTGCTGCGCAAGGCTCACTAACTGCTTAACTTCTT